>CBFDBF010000167.1:0-4465 GCA_965602975.1 uncultured Gammaproteobacteria bacterium
GTGATCACCTCGGTTTACGATCCAGACGTGCCATCCAGTTATAACCACTCCACCTCAACCACTGTTTATGACTCTCTGGGTACCCAGTACACCACGACTATGAACTTCCGTAAGGATCCGGTTGCAGGACACTGGGATACCTATGTCTATATAACAGATGTAGCTGGTGTACGGACTGATCTAACCGCTACAGGACCTAGGGATGTCAGTTTCAGTGCTACGGGTACGTTGGTGGCTGGTGCAGGTGATGTCAATGCTAACGGTGAAATCACTCTAGATAACTACACCCCAACTAATGGCTCATCTCCGATGAATGGTATGACCGTAGATCTATTGAATGCCACCCAATATGGTAGCCCTTTTGCGGTCAATGAGTTGACCCAGGATGGTTTTGCTCCGGGTCGTTTGAGCGGTATAGATATCGACAATAGCGGAATCGTATTCGCCCGTTTTACCAATGGGCAGTCGACGGCGCTGGGACAGGTGGCCATGGCCAAGTTCAATAATTCACAGGGGTTGCGGCAGAAGGGTGATACTAACTGGTCTGCCACCTTCTCCTCGGGTGATGCGCAGATGGGTTCACCGGGAACCTCTAACTTTGGGCTGATTCAGTCTGGTGGGCTAGAGAACTCTAATGTGGATATCGCCGAGCAGTTGGTGAATCTGATTGTGGCGCAGCGTAATTTTCAGGCCAATGCCCAGGTGATTACCACTGCAGATACGATTACCCAGACCATTATCAATATCAGGTAGTAGTTAGGGTTAATTAACGGGAGAGCAAGATGGACAGAATGTTATATGTAGCCATGAGCGGAGCCAAGGAGACCCTGATAGCACAGGGAACCAACAGTAACAATCTGGCCAATGCCGATACCCCTGGGTTTCTGGCTGATCTGCAGCAGTTTCGGAGTATGCCGGTGTTTGGTGATGGCTTCCCCACCAGGGTATATGGCATGAGTGAACGCCCGGCCATCGACTTCTCTCACGGCTCCATCGTCCACACCGGTAGTGAGCTGGATGTAGCAGTCAACGGTGAGGGCTGGCTGGCGGTACAGGCGGCGGATGGAAGTGAAGCCTACACCCGACGTGGCGATCTGGTGCTGGATGCTAATGGAATGCTCACCACCGGCAATGGTTTGCCGGTTATTGGCAGCGGTGGGCCGATTGCTATCCCCCCGGCAGAGAAGATCGAGATCGCAGCCGACGGCACCATCTCAATTCGCCCTATAGGGCAGTCTGTTGGTGAGCTGGCGATCATCGAGCAGATCAAGCTGGTCAACCCACAGCTCTCAGATATGTATAAAGGGCGCGATGGTCTTATGCGGCTGCAGGATGGTGGTCAGGCAGAGCCTGATGCAGCGGCACAACTGGTTAGTGGTTCGCTCAAGAGCAGTAATGTCAACGTTGTCGACGCTATGGTCGATATGATTGAGCTCTCCCGCAGGTTTGAGATGCAGGTAAAGATGATGAAGACTGCTGGGGATATCGAGCAGGGATCAGCCAGCATCATGCGCATGGGGTAGTGTGGCCTCTGTCATCCCGTTACAGGTTGGGATTTAGAGAGATAGATGGCAGTAGCTCTTACCCGCACAGGAGTGATGGATAAACCAAGGATTTTTTGGTAGTGGCAAGTAAATTGCATTGATTATAGATAACAGTAGAGGAGATAGATTATGTATCCTGCACTTTGGATTGCAAAAACAGGCTTAGATGCCCAACAGACACAGATGTCGGTGATTGCCAACAATCTGGCAAACGTAAACACCACCGGCTTCAAGCGTGACCGTGCCATCTTTGAGGATCTTATCTACCAGAATATTAGGCAGGTTGGGTCGCAGACATCACAAGATACCACTCTCCCCTCCGGCCTATCGTTGGGAACAGGGGTGCGTACCGTGGCCACCCAGAAGCTGCATACTCAAGGCAACATCATGCAGACCCACAACTCTTTTGATATTGCGATTCAGGGGCGGGGTTTCTTTCAGGTACTGCATCCCGACGGCTCCATCGTCTATACCAGAGATGGCTCTTGGGGGTTGACTGCTGAGGGGCAGATGGTAAATGCCAACGGTTTTCCACTGGAGCCAGCCATCACGATCCCGGCTGAGACACTGAGTGTGACCGTAGGTTCTGATGGCGTAGTGACTGCGCTGGTAGCTGGAAGTAATACACCGACCACGATCGGTAATATAGAGCTATCAGAGTTTGTTAATCCTATGGGATTGGCGCCTATGGGTGACAACCTGTTCCGGGAGACCGCCTCTAGCGGCGCACCGACTACAGCAAACCCAGGTAGCAGTGGCCTAGGCACGGTGATCCAAGGTTCTCTGGAGAGCTCGAATGTAAATGTGGTAGAGGAGTTGGTGAATATGATCCAGACCCAACGTGCTTATGAGATGAACTCCAAGGCGATATCTACTACCGATGAGATGCTGGCCTATGTCAGTAACCAGCTTTAGTTTTGGGAGTGAGGTGATCTTATGAACAGGTGGAGCAGACAACTATTTATCATATTGACACTGGCAGTGCTGGTCGGTTGTAACACTGCACCTAAGCGGGACATGGCTTATGCCCCGGTCAAGCCACTGCTGCCACCACCTGCGCCGCATGGAAATGGTGCCATCTATCAGTCCGGGTATGCCAATGCATGGTTTGAGAATCTGCGAGCGCGGCGAGTCGGTGACATGCTTACCGTCAAGTTGGTAGAGAAGACCAATGCCACTAAACAGTCATCTACCAAGGTGGACAAGAGCACCGATGTCAGCGTTACCGGCCCCAGCCTGTTAGGGACTACAACTCAGTTTGATCTCCCCGGGGTTGTGCTGCCCAAACTGCTGCCATTGGCGAGCACCAAAAATCTTAACCTCAGTGCCGATCTTAATTCAGCGCACACATTTGATGGCGGTGGTGATAGCGCCCAGAGTAACGCCTTTACAGGTGATATAACTGTGACCGTACATGAGGTGCTGGCCAACGGTTATCTGGTAGTGCGGGGTGAGAAGCGTCTCGGCATGTCAGAGGGTAATGAGTATATCAAGCTCTCCGGGATAGTCCGTCCAGCCGATATAGATTCCAGCAATACAGTGGTCTCCACCCGGTTGGCCGATCCTACTATCGTCTATGTGGGTGATGGCCCCATCGCCAGCTCTAACATGATGGGCTGGTTGGCTAAGTTCTTCATCAGTGCACTGATGCCTTTTTAGGAGTATGTCATGAGACAATATAGCAGCAGACGGCGTTCAAAACTGGTGGCAGCGCACACCAGAGCAACCAGAACAGAGACGCTCTGGTGGGGTGTGGCAATTCTGATCATGCTGCTACTGGTCGTTATGCCGCTGCGGGCGGAGCGGATCAAAGATCTGTCCTCTATCGCGGGGGTGCGGAGCAATCAGCTACTCGGTTACGGCCTGGTGGTTGGCCTTAACGGCAGTGGTGATAAGGTCAACTCTTCACCTTTTACCGAGCAGAGTCTGCGTAGCATGCTTACCCAGCTCGGTATTGTGGTACCACCAAATACCAAGATCAACCCAAAGAATGTGGCGGCGGTTACCATCAATGCCGATCTGCCACCATTTGCCAAGCCGGGACAGAAGATAGATGTCACGGTCTCCTCCATTGGCGATGCCAAAAGTCTGCGCGGAGGCACTCTGCTAATGGCTCCGTTGAAGGGTGCCGATGGTAGTGTCTATGCCATCGCTCAGGGCAATCTGATAGTGGGTGGACTCAGCGCCTCCGGTGCAGATGGCTCTAGCATCACGATCAATATACCCAGCGTAGGAAGAATTCCCAATGGTGCCAGTGTAGAGCGCACAGTGGCCAATCCTTTTAGTCCGGGTAACTCGCTGGTACTGAATCTGCACCGCTCAGATTTCACCACTGCCAACCGGGTGGTCAACTCCATCAACAAGGCGATTGGAGACGGTTCAGCCAAGGCACTGGATGCCACCTCTATTCAGGTTGCATCGCCGGTCGATCCAGCACAGCGGGTGCGGTATATCTCTATGATCGAGAATCTGGAGGTGAACCCAGGTGAAGTGGCTGCACGGATTGTAATCAACTCGCGCACCGGTACAGTGGTTATCAGTAATCAGGTTAGAGTAACCCCGGCCGCCGTATCACACGGTAGTTTGACTGTAACCATCAGTGAAGATGCAGAGGTCTCTCAGCCGGGAGCGCTCTCCAACGGCACCACCGCAGTAGTACCGCAGACGGCAGTCGATGTGGCCGAGGGTGGCAGTCGGATGTTTCTATTCAAGCCCGGCGTAACTCTGAATGCGGTGGTACAGGCGGTCAATCAGGTAGGTGCCGCCCCGAGTGACCTGGTGGCAATCCTGGAGGCACTGAAGCAGGCTGGTGCCCTTAAAGCGGAATTGGTGGTGATCTAATGGACAGCTCCACCGCCTCAATCTATGCCGATTTTAATGGGCTTAACCAGCTCAAGGCAGAAGCGCGTGAGGATTCTGGA
>CBFDBF010000168.1:0-4418 GCA_965602975.1 uncultured Gammaproteobacteria bacterium
GAGAGTGAACAGAGCGCCATTCTGCAACGCTGCCGCAAGAGCAACATGGCGCTCTACACCAGCAGTAGTTGCAGTGACCAGGACCCAGAGATCCCCCTCTCTATAGGGCGACGCTTTGGGCTACAGCGACTAGATCACAACTGGCTGGGGGATGAGAACGGCCTAACCTCTCTCACTGTGGCAGATGGTGGCACCCGCCAACACTATATCCCCTACACCGACCGCCCCATAAAGTGGCACACCGATGGCTACTATAATCCACCCGATCAGCAGATCCACGGCCTGTTACTGCACTGTGTAGAGAGTGCTGCCAGCGGTGGTGAAAACGCCCTGATGGATCATGAGATCGCCTACATTCAGCTACGCGAGCAGAACCCGGACTATATCCGAGCACTTATGCAATTAGATGTAATGACCATCCCGGCACGTATCGAACAGGGCAACGTAGCCCGCCAAGAGGAGAGCGGCCCAGTATTTACGCTAACCCCGAAGGGTGAGCTACACATGCGCTTTACCGAGCGCCAGCACAACATCGTCTGGCGAGATGATCCGCTGACTATGGAGGCAGTCACCTATTTAAAACAGCTACTCGCCAGCGACTCTCCCTACATCTTTCGAGGCCGTCTAGAGTCTGGAATGGGGCTTATCGGTAACAACATACTGCACAACCGTGCAGCCTTCAGTGATGGCAGCAGCAACAGACGCCTACTCTACCGCGCCCGCTACTATGACCGCATCAAAGATAGCGGTTTTCAACAGCTCTAAACGGAACAGTTATGGCCTCACGAATCCACAACAGATGGCACCAAAGTAAACGCACCCGCTCTCCTGAAGAGGTGGCCGGAGCGATCGCTTTCAATAGCTGGAAATTGGCCATGGACAGCGTGGTCAACCTGCACAGCGAGCAATTCAACCAACGCAGTGCACTCCAACTCAGTCTCACTATCGAGTATCTGCTATTTCAAGTACAGATTACCGACCGTATCTTGCACGACCAACTAGAGAACGAAGAGCGCCAACAGATCATCACCGCCTTAGTGCTACGGCTAGCAGAGCTGGTGCAGGAGAACAGTAGCGAATCTCTAGGCGAAGGGGACTACGGCACCCCCTTCATCCAGCTCTTCAACCAAAGAGCTGCTGAATATTCAGAACTAGGCTTCTCTAATGACGGCCCCAGCTACCCCTTCCTGCGCCATCTTGGCAATGAGATACAGCAGCTAATGGGGAGTGAACAAGATCAGCGCTGGGCGATAGACCAAGTGATGGACAGAGATGGGATTGAGGTATACAACAAGATAAAAACCACCATCCAGAACATACTAAGGAGAACGTAGGTTATCCTTAGTATTATGAAACCTCTGGCCTGTTTTTGAGTCTCTATAACCTATGCGCCTACTATCCAGACAGAACAAGCCACTTCAAAACCTGCTACTAGCCGTTCTAATCTCATCTGTTTGTGCAACTGCCAGCATAGCAGAGAACACTGCGCTACCAGAGATAGGGGACTCCAGCGGCAGCTTTATGACTCCAACCCAGGAGAGACACCTAGGACAGGCCTTTATGCGCAATGTCCGCAACGCCATGCCGATCATCTCCGACCCTTTTCTCAACAGCTATATCGAGTCACTGGGACGACGCCTAAGCAGACAGAGCGGTGACAACAACCTACCGTTCCACTTCTTTCTGGTGAACAAACAAAGCATCAACGCATTTGCCGGGCCTGGCGGCTATATCGGCATCCACACCGGCCTAATATCTACCACTGAATCGGAGAGCGAACTGGCTGCTGTTCTAGCCCATGAGATCGCCCATGTAACACAGCGCCACCTAATGCGCACCTTTCAAATGGCAGATGATATGAGCCTGGCGACTACCGCACTGGTAATTGCAGCCATAGTTTTGGGTGCCGCCACTGATAATGCCGATATGGGGATGGCGGCAGCAACCGGGGTGCAGGCCGGCATGCTACAGCGACAGATCAACTTCACCCGCGCCAATGAGAAAGAGGCCGACCGCATCGGCATCAAGACCACCTCTGACTCCGGCTTCGACCCTAGGGCAATGCCGGTATTTTTTCAGCGTATGGGTAAGGCCAACCGCCTCTATGACAGCAAACAGCTACCTGAATTTCTCCGTACCCATCCGGTTACAACCAACCGGATTGCCGACTCCATGGGACGTGCTGAAACCTACCCCTACCGCCAATACCCAGACAGCGTGGAGTACCACCTTATCCGCGCCACTATCCGTGAACAGAAGTTTCGGGATCCACATGCAGCAGTAAAGTTCTACAGTAGCGGCCTACGTGATGGCCGCTACCGCAATGCCGAAGGACAGCGTTATGGGCTAGTACGCGCCCTCATCCGCACCCGCGACTATAAGAGAGCTAGAAGTGAGCTTAACAAACTACTAAAAAAATCCCCCCGCCGCACCCACTATATAGCCCTCAAGGCCGACCTGGCACATAGAAGTGGCAACCCAAAACAGGCCATAAATATCCTCCGCAATGGACTCCAGCTTCACCCTGGTAACTACCCGTTGACCATCTACTACAGCGATATGCTACTAGGGGCAGGAGAGGCCAAAAAAGCACAACGCAGTCTAAAGCGGCTACTAAAAAAACGACCTCTCGATGCGGAACTACATAAGATGATAGCCCGCGCTGCCGGCGACTCTGGTCGCACCTCTGAGGGCCATAAATATATGGCAGAGTACTACTATCTAAATGGCAATCTAGTCTCTGCAATACAGCATCTGGAGACAGCACTAAATGACAAAAAGAGCAGCTACTATCGCAGCGCCAAGATGGCTGCCAGATTAAAAGCGATCAAGCAGGAGCTGGCAGATATAGAGAGCCGGAAGTAAAACATGGGTATATTCAATCAAAACTCTCTATTTAACTGTTAACGAGACAGCAGTGATTACCAATCACTGCTGAGTCTAAACATACAGCGGTTGCGATTTGATATAACTGTTACCACTCTTTTCTGGAAGACTGTATAGTCAGATCAAGCCTGAACTAATGCAATTTGACGCAATAAAAAAGGCAGCGGTTAAGCTGCCCTCTAATTTTCACCTTAATCTGGTTCTTTACGTTTTTTTACGTCTAGCCGCACTGATTAAACCGATAAGGCCTGTACCGAACAGCCAAACAGCTGCGGGGATAGGTACTGGCGAGAAATTTAAATTATCCAAAATCAGCGCTTGATCGCTATCAGGTTCTATCAAGAGAGACGCAATCACCCCAATACCGAAAATATCAACATGACCTGCACTCTGATTAAACCCAGCCTGATTTACAAACAGATCTGTTCCCGTAAAACCAAACACACCCAACAATGCACCTACTCCATCAAATGCTGATACTGTTAAATTTCCTGTTGGGTTAGCAAAATCAAATGATACCTCGATAACAGAAGTGGTGAAATCCAGAGTAAGTTGCGTTTGTGGGTTTGATGCAAATGCACCCACATTCACATAATAACCAGAAATATCTGTGCCAACATTAGCGGGATTTATCAGGTTAACATAAGTATAACCTGCATTAGGGTCACTATCTTTGATTACAACACCATCATACTCATTCTCTGAAAATGATTCGCCTAAGCCAGCATAAGGTGTCCCGTCCTGACGTGTGTCAAAACCAATAAAAACCGCAGATGCTGCAGTAGAGAATACAACTCCGACAACGAAAACTATTAAAAACAGATGGTATCGTGCTAACAATGATCTTTTATATGTACTCATTTAATGTCTCCCTAACAATTAAGTAATAGTCATATAATCATGGGCTACCAATATCAATATACCCTGTGAGAGTTAGTGATTAATCCTTTGATATAACCACCATCCTCACTACTTGCAGTACAACGACTGAAGCGTGATTTAGTATATAACACTCTATAGGCGGATTTTTGTAGGATTTTTCTTATAATGATGTAGCTAAATTCTGCAAATACAAACAACCTGAATCAAAAATATCCGCCATATATGGTGCGGAACCAGCTCTATGATCGGAGTCACATTAACCTAACATCCGCCCAAATGTTCTAAATAACAAAAATATAAGCTACCATCGGAGGGAGATTAAGGCGCACCCCATAATTTACTCATCCAATCCAGAGTAGTCGGGAATATCGACCTCATCCATAATTGCAGTGGAGACCTCAAGTTTCTCAGCCTCATCTTCTACAGCGCCAACCTCAACTGCTAACTCCTCCTCTATACCACCATCCTCTGCTATTAATTCCGATTCAACAGCGACCTCATCATCCGGACTCTCATCCTCAATTACGACCTCCTCCTCAACTGCAATTTCCTCCTCTTCTACTACATCCTCTGCTGGAGCCATCAGCCCCTCTAACACCTCTGGATCTGGTTCAAGCTCTACCCCTGGCTCTTCAGTCCGCGTACTACCA
>CBFDBF010000169.1:0-4413 GCA_965602975.1 uncultured Gammaproteobacteria bacterium
CTTGTTAGCCCGCTTGATCCCCTCTTTAACGGCATCTTCAAAACTCTTGTTGGAAGATGAAATAACTTCAGTTACCTTTGCTACAGACATAATATCTCTCCACTTATCTTTAGTTGTGTTATAAATCTCAGCGCAACAACTTGCCGGCCATTCCCAGCAGATCATCTGCCATTGAGCCATCACCATCGGCATCGAGCAGACCACCCAAAACCCCGGCCATACCACTACTACTAGAGGCGCCAACTCCTCCCAGCAAACCACCTAGCAGACCACCCAAACCACTAGAGGAGCCACCTCCTCCAAGCAGTCCACTACCAAATGCTTTCTTACTAATTGTACCCATAACCATACTCGCCACTACCGGCAGCATCTTCTTGATTATACTAGCCCCAATCCCAGTATCAGCACTGGCCTGAGTCGCTACCGCACGACTCACATCCTTACTGCCGAAAAGGTGTCCCAGGATACCGTTACCCTCCTGCACAACCCGCGGATCAGAGAGGCTTTCTGGCCGCTCAGCATAGTGCTGGTGGCTACCGCCCTGTAGAGCCGCCATCAAACTATCTAGCCCCGATTGATTACCTCCACTAGTATTAGTATTTTTATGCAGCCCCTGAGCTAAGGCTGGAACCAATTGTGCTAACACAGACTGCGCCTGGTCTGCACCAATCCCGAAGTTACGAGCCAACTGCTGTACCTGACCACCATTCTGGCTGTTGAGCACCATCTCTAACAAATTCATACTCTATTCTCCTAACTGAACTCCACATTATAATAGCACCACTACAACTTTTTGACTGCGCGCGCTACCGTATAAACCTTCCCCTGTTTTAACTTCTCATAATTACCGAAGACTTCGCGAAATGCCCTGGCAACGAATTTTCGCAGACCAGATATAGTTACTACGTAGATACTACCCCCAGGATTAAGCCGAGCCAAGGCATCATAGAAGTAGAGATAATAGAGTTCTTTTCCGGTCTTGGCTGGCAAATTAGAGACAATCAGATCAAAGCTTAGTTCCCCTACCCGCTCCAACCCATTGCTC
This sequence comes from uncultured Gammaproteobacteria bacterium, assembly GCA_965602975.1. Taxonomy (GTDB): domain Bacteria; phylum Pseudomonadota; class Gammaproteobacteria; order Chromatiales; family Chromatiaceae; genus CBFDBF01. The sequence goes on from CBFDBF010000169.1 coordinate 1,046, forward strand.
AGAATTACCTCGGCATTATCGATAGAGTTCACTTCAGCATTCTTGCGACTATACTCCACTGCGACAAAATCTTTATCCAGCAGCAGACTTCTACCCTGCGGCGCCAGCTTAGCCATTGTCAGACCGAGCGGACCATAGCCACAACCCAAGTCCAAGGTATCATCATCCTCTTTTATCTCCAAATAATCCAGCAACAGACGACTGCCTGCATCAACCGCCTTAGGAGCAAACAGACCCCAAGTGGTATGAAAAGTGAGCATATGGCCACGGAGGGTCTCACTGAATACGATATCTTGGCGTAACCCATCCAAAAACTGTTGGCTCTTCTGATCTATATCTGCCATCAACTACCTCAATATACTACAGACTGGACACTCTGGATCAGCCTTGAGAGTCACACTGCGCCAATCCATATGCAGGGCATCAAACAGCAACAGCCGACCAACCAGAGATCTCCCGATACGAACCAATAATTTTATCGCCTCGATCGCCTGCAGACTACCGATAACCCCAACCAGAGGCGCCAGCACCCCATTTTCCGTACAACCCTCATCCAGCTCCTCGCCCTCTCTATATAGACAACGGTAGCATGGGTCTCCCGGTTGACCACCAAAGACCGAGACCTGCCCCTCCATCCGGATAGCAGCACCGGAGACCAGCGGAGTACAGGCCTTAATGCAGGCCTCATTCAGCGCAAAACGGGTGGTGAAGTTATCGCTGCAATCGAGCACCAGATCGGCCTGCTCTACCTGGCTGGCCAACTCTGACCCATCCAATCTATGACTTATGGTATCTATACTACACTCTGGGTTGAGTGACAGCAGCGACTCCCGAGCAGAATCCACCTTCAAGCTACCGATACGCTCAGTAGTATGGATGATCTGCCGCTGTAGATTGGCAAGTTCCACTCGATCAAAATCTACCAGCGTCAAACGTCCTACACCGGCTGCAGCCAAATACATAGCTACAGATGAGCCCAGCCCACCAAGCCCCACAATCAATACACTGGATGCGAGCAACCGCTCTTGCCCCACAATATCGATAGCTGGCAGCATGATCTGGCGACTATAGCGCAGTAGTTGCTCGTCGTTCATGGATGCATCGTAACGCAGAAACCACTACTCCTTCAAACTAGATATAGAGAATATCGGCTAGAGCCCTCCCCCGTGAGTGGGTGAGGGCATAAGTTAATGCACATCCATGAATTAATGAGAGGTGCCCTGTAGATTTAAAATGACTTGTTCCAGGCAACAAAGACCTTGGTATCATCGCCTCCTGAGTCCTCCTCAGCTTTAGAGACACTAAGGGTGAAATCACCAAAAGTATCTATACTCTTGGTCAGATTGATCTGCCCATGGGTGTAATCAACGTCACCGCTAGATGGGACATCAAATTCATAATAACCGACCAACAGGCTCAGGCTCCAGCTATCCTCAAGCTCAAAATCCAGCCCCACATGATAGTACAGGTCTCCCTCGGCAAAGGGAGCATCATCTGACGCATCGCTGGCAAAAGTATAGGCAATACCACCACTGAGGATTTTATAGCTCAGCCCAACATAGAGTTCGGCAAAATCAGAGTCATCCTGATTTTCATCTGGATACATATATTTTATAACGCCTACATCATAGCCAAGATCGCCAATCTCATTGGAGAAACCAAGATAGAGATCAACCTCTGTGCCTTTGCTATTGCCCCAATCAATATTGGATACCCAGGTCCCAGCATAGAGACCACTAGCGTGGCTATAATCTACTCCACCCTGTACCGCTGCAGAATCATCTGTCTGGGTAACCCCGCGCCATACATAATTACTGGCTACGCCAATATTGGCCGAGAGTTCCGCATGAGCAGCCTGTGCTAACAGCGTCGCTGTTAAAATAGCGCCTAAAATCATTTTTTTCATAATATACTCCCAAGCATTTAAAAATAATTGTGGCAGGGTCATCAGGGACAACCTTGCCGGGTGTGTTTAAATGGCTTAACTTAAAAATTTAAAGCATCAGATCATTAGCCATTGGTGAACTCTGGATACGCCTCCATCCCACACTCGGATATATCCACACCCTCATACTCATCCTCTTCACTAACCCGGATACCGAAGGTCACCTTAATAGCAAACCAGACGATAAAACTTATGCCAAACACCCAGGTAAAGATGGTCGCCGCGCCAATAAGCTGTCCACTTAAGGAGACCTCTGGATTAGTTAAAGGCACAGCCAGGAGACCCCATAATCCAACCACCCCGTGGACAGAGATAGCACCAACCGGATCATCGATACGCAGCTTATCCATTCCGATAATGGCCAATACGACTAACGCCCCACCAACACCCCCAATCAGAGTGGCCACCAGGGGTGATGGAGTAGATGGCTCTGCCGTAATAGCTACCAAGCCAGCCAGGGCACCGTTCAATACCATGGTCAAATCGGCCTTACCGAACAGGAAACGGGCAACAATCAGAGCCACAATCACACCACCTGCCGCTGCTGCATTAGTGTTCAAAAACACCATTGCTACAGAGTTTGCACTGTTGACATCAGCTAGCTTGAGAACCGAACCGCCATTAAAACCAAACCAGCCCATCCACAAGATAAATGTACCTATAGTGGCCAGCGGCAGGTTGGCACCGGTAATAGCATTTACGCTACCGTCTTTACCATATTTACCTTTTCTAGCACCCAGCAAGAGCACACCAGCCAAGGCTGCTGACGCACCAGCCATATGCACTATTCCCGATCCAGCAAAATCAGCAAAGCCCAACTCACTTAACGTATACAGGCCAAATACAGACTTACCACCCCAAGTCCACGAACCCTCTAACGGATATATAAATGCAGTCATTACCACGGCGAACAACACAAATGACCAGAGCTTCATACGTTCAGCCACCGCCCCAGATACAATCGACATCGCAGTAGCAACAAACACCACCTGAAAGAAAAAGTCAGAAGCATTTGAGTAGACTGAACCACCATCAAATTTGGCCTCTGCCGACTCAGCAAGCACACTAGTAACCAGTGCATCTGTATCAGCCGCACCATCCAGTGCAATACCCGCAAGCAGCAAACCGCCATCGTACATAATCTCGTAACCGACGACTAAATATGCGGTACAGGCAACTGCAAACAGAACAACGTTCTTAGTAAGGATCTCTGTGGTGTTTTTAGCTCTAACCAGACCAGCCTCCAGCATGGCAAAACCGGCAGCCATCCACATAACCAGGGCGCCACAGATCAGGAAGTAAAATGTATCCAGCGCATACTGTAATTCAAAAATATTATTTTCCATGATGATCTCCAATAAATTAAACGGCTGCGTCACCAGTTTCGCCACCGGCTCCTGGTGTCCGGCAAGGAAATGGATCG
>CBFDBF010000170.1:0-4376 GCA_965602975.1 uncultured Gammaproteobacteria bacterium
CCAGCTGGGGCTCCCCGAGCCGCCGTTCAACTGGGAGCTGTTCGACGCTTGCCCAAACTCACCAGAAGATCTATCCTGACCACATACCACTACAGAGAGAGAACTATGCAAAATCTACTGTGCAGTGCACTGCTACTACTCACTCTTACCATCGGTGGCACCACCGCATGGGCTGAAGAGAACCCACCCACCTACGGTCGGATCAACTTGAGCGCCAGCGCCAGTCGACAGGTGGAAAATGACACCTTGGTCGCCAGAATGTACGCCCAACGCGAGGGCAAAGATGCAGCACAGCTCTCCAGAGAGGTGAACCAGAGGGTGTCACAAGCGGTAAAGCAGGCCAAGGCCACCCCTGACATCAAGGTGCAGACCCTGGGGTACAACACCAACCCGATATATAACAAACAGACCCTGACCGGATGGCGTGTACGCCAGGCTATTCGCCTGGAGAGCCAGAACTCTACCGCACTAAGCGATCTAATCGGGAGTCTACAGAAGAGCCTTGGGGTAGAGAGCATCTCCTACACCATCTCCCCGGAAAAACTTAGTGCCACAGAAGAGTCGTTGATGAGCGAGGGGATAACCGCCTTCAAACGGCGGGCGCAGCTGATAACCAAGGATATGGGACATGCTCGCTACCGGCTGGTCAATATGCAGGTAAATAGCTCGGGATCATCACCACAGCCGATGAGAATGCGTTCCATGGCGATGGAGAGTAAGGGGCGTGCCGCACCACCAGCGCTAGAGGCTGGCACTCGGCAGGTACAGCTCAATATCAGCGGCACTATAGAGCTGGTTACAGAGTAGTGACCATAAAGATGTAGGGTTAAAACCCGACCGACAACAGCAGCAGCTGCGCACCGCCTAACCGACCTCCGGGCCAAGCACATACTGTTTTAACTGAAAACCATGTTCATCCAGTGCGTCCTCTATATCTTCCAGGCTGTACCCTGACTGCTCCTCAACTCTGGCGATTATGCCGGTGGCATGCTGAAACGCCTCCTGCTCAGCCATATCTTCAGGCACTGAGAGCAACCTGATCCGGGAAAACTGCTTACTGGGTAGAACCATAACTTTAGCAGACATAACTCCTCCAATCGCTGGATAACCACCTGTTTTCTAGCATTTTGTGCCATAAATTGATAGCGAATAGATCAATTACCTTGTTCTACTGGGCAATAATGTCTATCCTCCTGCCCCAATCAATCAGGAGAATAGAGTATGCCGAACAGCGAGCAGCGCCCCATATTTATCTTTCCCGGCCAGGGTTCACAGTACCCAGGTATAGGCAGCGACCTGTATGCCGAATTCGACTCAATACGCGAGCTCTATACAGAGGCGAGTGATATCCTCGGCTATGATATGGTCAAGCTCTCATTTGACGATCCTGACGATCAAATAAACCTCACCCGCTACACCCAACCAGTACTGTTGACCCACCAGATCGCCTGCCTAAAACTCTACCAGCAACTAGCTAGCGCCCCGCTCCAACCGGTGGCAGCAGCTGGACACTCTCTAGGTGAATACTCCGCTCTAGTGGCTGCCGGATCACTCTCCTTTGCCGATGCCCTGCGGCTGGTAGCCAAGCGGGGTGAACTGATGGGAGAGCATGGTGAGGGGGAGATGCTGGCCCTGACCGTCAACCTGGAGACAGCACAACCGCTAGCGGATCGACACTACTGCGCTATCGCCGGACTCAATCTGCCAGAACAGACCGTGGTGGGTGGTGCTGGGGATGATCTGGATGCCCTGGCCGCCGAGATGGCTGAACTCCACCCCAAAAAACGGGCGATCCGCCTCAAAACCGAGGGGGCATTTCACACCTACTACATGGTGACCGCCGCCCGCCTCTTTCGAGAGGAGTTAAAACGGATAGAGTTCGCCCCGCTAGAGATCAAGGTGCTATCTAACTATAGCGGCGACTTCCATGAAGATAGCGCAGAGAGCATCCGCGCCCGCCTCTTTGCCCAGCTATTCCACCCCGTAGACTGGGTTGGCTGTATGCAGAGCATGCTGGATATTGGCGTTACTCAATTTGTCGAGTTTGGCGGGGGCATTGGCAGTGGCGAAGGGCCCGCAGAGAAGCGCCCCAACCTGGAGAGCATGCTGAAAAAGTTTACTCGCCGCGCCGATCCCAAGCCTGGCTATCTACCTGCCATCAACATAACCACCATAAGAGAGAGTGCGGAAGGTTAGTAAGCAATGAAAAACCCGGATCGAAAAACGGTAACACAACTGGAGGCACTCCCCAATATTGGCCCAGCGATAGCTGCTGATCTTCGGCTAATAAATATAGATCATCCACAACAACTGATCGGAGTAGATCCGTTGGCACTGTACAACAAGCTGTGCGCAAAAACCGGTCAGCAGCATGACCCCTGTGTGCTGGATGTCTTTATGTCGGCGGTTGACTTTATGCAGGGTGGCAGCCCAAAACCGTGGTGGGAGTTTACCGCAGAACGAAAAAGAGGGGCTGAAAAATAACTGTGACCCGCTTCGTATGCAGTAGAGTTTCATTGAACCCCTAAGGTGAGGGAGGGGCTACCTAGCATAGTGGTGCAACAAGCTGGAGGATAACTGATGGAACAGAACACAATATTACTGCCTGTTTTTGCGCTGGTACTTCTTACATTTGGTATCGGGATATGGCTTGGAAAAATACGGTTTTCTGCCGTCAAGAGGGGCGATCTCAACCCGAGATATTACGAACTAAATAGAGGTGGAAAAGTCCCGGATTATCTGGCTAAAGTTAGCCATAACTATGATAATTTGTTGGCGCTGCCCATCCTGTTTTATACGATTTCAATCTTGCTGTTTGTGACGGCCAAAGTTGAAATCGCTCAATCGGTTTTGGCTTGGGCGTTCGTCGCATCAAGGTACATACACAGCTATATCCACACGACTTATAATAACGTACAACACCGCATGATAGCTTTTATGTCTGGTGCCGTTATCTTAATCATTATGTGGTGCATCTGTTTTGCGCGACTCATTCAATCATAATATAAGGGCACCTCTATCAATTCATGTTTGGCATCCAGAAACTGCACCGACAGCACCTCACTCTGCATCTTTTGGCTACCGATGATTAGCGGAACTTTATGTAACTGCCAACCTCAAACCTGGAACAACGACACTGACACCGCTACACTCTCTACCGAGACATCACAATATGACTCCAGGAGCCAACAGATGAACTATTTTATTATTACGCTACTTACTACCTGCCTATTGTGCGCCGCCCCTGTAGTGGCTGCAGGCCCAGCCTCAGCTGACACCCCTACTATGGAACTGATTTTTTCCGAAATGGAGAAGCAGACCATCCAGAGATACTATAAGAGGAGGTTCGGGACCAAATCCGAGGATAACAGGGGCAAGAGAAAAGGTAAGAAAAAAGGTAATAAGGGAGAGCACAAAGGGTTGCCACCAGGGTTAGCCAAACGTGAAACCCTGCCACCGGGACTGGCAAAACAGCTACAACGCAATGGACAACTACCACCAGGGCTAGCAAAAAGGGATCTTCCGGATGATCTGGAGAGCCTTCTGCCGCAACGCCTGCCGGGACAAAGACGGGTTCTGGTAGACAATAAGGTGTTACTGATTGAAGAGGCTACTGGCGTTATCTTGGATGTCCTAGAGGGGCTGTTTTAGTACACCCTTGGAATTTTGGAGCAAGGATTAGGTGGTTATAAATCAAAGATTTTTTGGGGAGTAAGTCACTGTTTTGACTCCCCCTCCCCACCTCCCCCACTTGTGGGGGAGGGGCCAAACGGTATTAATCAGAGCATCCTTAAGATTTCAAACCGCCCTCTCCCTATTGGAGAGGGTAGCTAAAACCTATGCTGTTACCTATCCACGCTAAGCTCTACCCGGCGATTACGGGAACGGCCATCACTAGTAGAGTTATCAGCAACGGGGACAGCCTCACCCATCCCGCTGGTAGCGATTGCAGCTGCTACTCCACTATCCTGCAGGTATTTTGCCACTGAAGCCGCACGCGCCTCAGAGAGGCTCTTATTGTAGGCCTCTGCACCAGTACTATCGGTATGCCCCACAAGACTTAGGTGTTTGAGATCTGGGCGACCCTTGAGAGCAGTTGCAACGCCAGCTAGAACACTTTTAGCAGCAGGAGTAAGCTCTGAACTGTTCAGGACAAATTCAACGTTGCCTAGTTTGCCCGAGTCACGAGCTTTACAAACGCAAGAATTTTCCTCAGCGAATTGGCGTAGCAATCACGATTGTCGGATTTGCCGCCAGCTGCGTCCCTTGGTATTACCAGATGTGGTACGCGACGTTTGCGATACTGTTCGCCACGGCACTGCTGGATGCGGCGCTGTATCTATTCACCAACGACTTGCTTCAGTGCTACCGCTGCC
>CBFDBF010000171.1:0-4366 GCA_965602975.1 uncultured Gammaproteobacteria bacterium
GGTTACTGGATCAGATACCGACATGGCACCAAAGGTATCACCGTGGTAGCCGGAGCGGATAGTGAGAAAATGCTGTCTATCTGGCTCTCCTTTTGCATGCCAAAACTGGATCGCCATCTTCATGGCGACCTCTACTGCGACCGAACCGGAGTCGACTAGGAACACGCTCTGTAAGGGGGCTGGAGTTAGCTCTATTAGAAGTTCTGCCAGCTCTACTGCTGGGCGGTGGGTAAGACCTCCAAACATGACATGAGCCATGGACTCAAGCTGGATCTGGATCGCTAGATTTAGTACTGGATGGTTGTAGCCGTGGATGGCGCACCACCAGGATGACATGCCATCGATCAGCTCTTGACCGTTGCTAAGCCGTAGGCGCACCCCGTGTGCCGACTCTACCGGAAAGATGGGTAGATCGGCACCAATGGCACTGTAGGGGTGCCAGACGATCTCTCTGTCTCTATCTAACATTTGCGGAGCCTTGTAGGTTGGATTTTAGTCCGGCGCCAACTCTCTGATTATCTACTATTGTTGGGTTTAAATCTGACTCATAATATATCTATTTTTTCTTCAGCTTTACCAGCACCTCATGCGCCGTCTCTTCGACTGATTTGCCGGTGACATGTACTATCTTCCAACCATAATCACGGCAGAGTGAACGTGCCCACTGGAGCTCCTTTTTCACTTCAGCATAATCGATGTAGTCAGTGGTAGGCGCTACTCCCAAGGTCTCCACCCGGATCTCCCGGCGCCCCACTAGTTGATCTATGTTCAGAAAGAGACAGGCCACTTTGGAGGAGTCTATCTGTTGCAGTGGCGCGGGTATGGGAACACCTATAACCAAAGGAATGTTTACCACTTTATATCCGCGACAGGAGAGATAAATAGAGAGAGGGGTTTTGCTGGTGCGGGATACGCCGACCAGTATTATATCAGCCTCTTGCAGGTGGCTGAGCGACTGGCCATCATCATTTCTTAGAGTGAACTCCATCGCCTCCATGCGTTGGAAATACTCCTCTCCAACCTCATGCAGTAGCCCTGGTGTTCTCTCTGGAGAGTGGCCAAAGAATTTTTTTAGTTTGCGCAAGATAGGGCTGATCAAATCGAAACCATCGATACCGCGTCGGCTGCACTCGCTGTCGATAAATTTAGAGAGACTGCGATTTACAAAGGTGTAGAAGATCAGTGCATGCTTCTGCTCTGCCTGCTCCAGTATCTCACTAACCTGCTCTTCAGTGAGGATATGGCCAATACGCTCTATCTTTACATCATCTTTACGAAATTGGGCGATGGCAGCATCGATGATAGCCTCTGCGGTCTCACCGGTGCCGTCTGACAGCAGATAAAAGATGTTCTCTTGTGACACGGTGTTGACTTAACCCTCCATTACCGCAGCTTGGGCTGCAGCAAGGCGCGCTACTGGCACCCGGAATGGAGAGCAGGAGATGTAGTCTAGCTCTATGGCATGGCAGAACTGGATAGAGAGTGGATCACCACCATGTTCGCCACATATACCCATCTTCATTCCATGTTTTTTACCGCGCCCTTTTGCCACTGCCATCTTGACCAGTTGGCCTACACCACTGGTGTCAAGCGATTGAAATGGGTCGCGTTCCAGGATCTCTTGGCGGATATAGTTTGGCAGGAATGAGTTGATGTCATCCCGGCTATAGCCGAAGGTCATCTGGGTTAGGTCATTGGTACCGAAGCTGAAGAAGTCTGCGTGTTGCGCCACCTCATCTGCGGTTAGAGCGGCACGTGGGATCTCGATCATGGTGCCGATCTTGATGTTTAGCTCTTTGCTATATCTACTCGCTTTAATAGTAGCGTCGATAGTCGCCTTGATCTCACGCCGCAATAGAGCCAACTCTCTGCTGGTTCCGACGAGTGGAACCATGATCTCCGGGCGCGCATCAATGCCATCCTGACGGCAGGCGATGGTAGCCTCGGTGATGGCGGTCACCTGCATCTTGAGGATCTCCGGGTAGGTGATCGATAGGCGGCAACCCCGATGGCCCAGCATCGGGTTAGTCTCGTGTAGTTGGCTGACTCGTGCTGTTACCTTCTTTAGAGGAACCCCTAAACGGTCAGCCAGTTCCTGCTGCAGATGCTCCTCGTGTGGTAGAAATTCATGTAGTGGTGGATCGAGTAGACGCACGGTTACCGGCAACCCCTGCATGGCGGTGAATAGTCCCTTAAAATCCGCACGCTGGTGCGGTAGCAGTTTATCCAGACCACGCTTACGGTCAGCCTCATTATCGGCCAGGATCATCTCCCGCATATCGGTAATGCGATCACCCTCAAAAAACATATGCTCGGTACGGCAGAGGCCTATACCCTGAGCACCCCAAGCGCGGGCACGAGCTGCATCTTCCGGGGTGTCGGCATTGGCCCATACCTGTAGTACCCGGTTGGAGTCGGCCCACTCCATCAGGGATTGAAACTCCTCGGACAGTTCTGGCTCTTCTCGCTCTACCTCGCCTGCCATCACCTCGCCGGAGCTACCGTCGATGCTGATAATATCCTGATCACCAAAGGTACGACCCTTGATGGTGACAGTACGATTTACTTCATCGATAATGACCTCGCTGGCACCAGCAATACAGCACTTACCCCAACCACGCGCCACTACTGCCGCATGGCTGGTCATGCCACCAGTTGAGGTGAGAATTCCGGCCGCAGCATGCATGCCACTGACATCTTCCGGACTGGTATCTTTGCGTACCAGTATAATCAACTCACCCTCATGGGTGCGATCTACCGCCTCATCGGCGGAGAAAGCGATCTTGCCAGAAGATGCTCCTGGTGATGCTGGTAGACCAACGGTTAGGATGTCACGCGCAGCATCAGCCTTGAAGGTGGGGAGCAGTAGCTGATTTAGATCGTTGGCGGGAACCCGTAGCAGCGCCTCACTCTGGGTGATGCGGCCACCTACCACCATATCTACCGCAATCTTTACCGCTGCACGTCCAGTACGCTTACCGTTACGGGTCTGAAGCAGGAACAGGGTTCCTTTTTCAATGGTGTATTCGATATCTTGCATCTCGCGGTAGTGATTCTCCAGGATGCGTTTGATATCTATCAGCTGTTCATATATCTCAGGCTTCCAGTCACTCATCTCATCCACGTTCTGTGGGGTGCGGATACCTGCCACCACATCTTCACCTTGAGCATTTATCAGAAATTCACCAAAGAACTTGTCTTCACCGGTAGATGGGTCGCGGGTGAAGGCGACACCGGTACCAGAGTCCTCGCCCATATTGCCGAACACCATGGTCTGCACGTTGACCGCTGTGCCACGCAGCCCTGTAATCTCGTTGATCTCACGGTAGCGCACGGCGCGTGGGATATTCCAGCTTCTGAACACGGCTTCAATGGCTTTCTCTAGCTGCTGGTATGGGTCTTGTGGGAAATCTGCTCCAGTATGTTTTTTATATATTGCTTTATAGGCAGTTATCAGCTCTGAGAGCCCTTCTACATTGAGGTCTGTATCCTTGGTTACACCATATTTATCCTTGATTCGATCAAACTCTTGCTCAAAAGAGTCGTGGGGAACCTCCATCACCACATCCCCAAACATGTTTATCAAGCGGCGATAGGCATCTAGGGCAAAGCGGCGATTACCGGAGATATTGGCCAATCCCTCCATCGCTTGGTCGGTTAGGCCTAAATTCAGAACGGTATCCATCATCCCCGGCATACTGACCGCAGCACCACTACGAACTGAGACTAGTAGGGGATCCTCCTCAGAGCCAAACTGTTTGCCGGTCTCTTGCTCCACTATCTGCATATACTCTTTGATCTCATCCAGCAGGCCATCTGGTAGCTTGCCTCCCAGGTTGTTGTACTCGGCACAAGTCTCAGTGGTAAGAGTAAAACCTGGTGGTACTGGCAGGCCGATAGAGGTCATCTCTGCCAGATTTGCCCCCTTGCCACCCAGCAGATCTTTCATCTCTTTTGTGCCTTCAGATTTGGTTTTTCCAAAGTAGTGAACACGTTTGCTGGATTTCATCGTTATTGCCTCTATCTTGTTTGGTTGTTGTATGCCAAGTATGTTCGTAGTTCATCGTGATTTAACAGTATATAAATCAGTTAATTGCATTAACTTTCTAAACTAAATTATTTGCACATAAAGTAGCTGATTAGTTGGTTTCATAATGTCTAAGGCAGCTCTAGTTTATCCATTATTCGTGCCTCTATCAGGAGGCCTTAAGTGCAATTAATCTAAAGACTAACTGATTCTAAAAGATAGCGATCCAAAGGGGAACATTAGATTGTAATAAATCCCGTTATTTTACAGATCAATGTAGTTCGAACCGCATAGCAAAAGAGACCCCGTATGGAGTGGTGATGCTGCTTGGTGGAGAGG
>CBFDBF010000172.1:0-4348 GCA_965602975.1 uncultured Gammaproteobacteria bacterium
CGCCATCGACTTCTCGCTACGCTTACGTGCTGCCTCGATCAACCAGCGCATAGCCAGAGTGTTGCGTCGCACCGCACGCACCTCAACCGGCACCTGATAGGTAGCACCACCAACCCGACGAGATTTAACCTCTACCGTAGGACGCACATTCTCCAACGCCTGCTGCAGCACCTCCATCGGCTCTCCCTTGCCACGCTCAACCACCATATCCAAGGCATCATACAAAATCTTCTCAGCCACCGACTTCTTGCCGCTGACCATAACCATATTTATAAACTTGGCAAGCAGCTCACTCCCAAACTTTGGGTCTGGCAAGGTCTCGCGCTTCGATACAACTCGTCTTCTAGGCATGGCTCTCTCTACTCAATCCTGTTCAGTTTGACTAATAATCAGCTTTTAGGCCGCTTAGTACCATATTTAGAGCGCCCCTTACGGCGACTCTCTACACCAGAGGTATCCAGGCAACCACGCACGGTGTGATAACGCACACCCGGTAGATCCTTCACCCTGCCCCCGCGAATTAGCACCACCGAGTGCTCCTGCAGGTTGTGCCCCTCACCACCGATATATGAGGTGACCTCATAACCATTGGTCAGACGCACACGCGCTACTTTACGGAGCGCTGAATTAGGCTTCTTCGGGGTAGTTGTATACACCCTGGTGCAAACACCACGCTTCTGCGGACTAGCCTCCAGGGCCGGTACATTACTCTTTTCGGCCTTGCGCTTGCGTGGCTTGCGCACCAACTGATTAATCGTTGCCATTAATTTATTCCATCTCCGGCAACCTCAACTATTTGAGGAGCCATTACGCACTAAAAAGCAAACAACCGACCCTGCCCTTACCGCCAACCCGGCGTTAGAGCACCGATTGCACGCTATTCACTTTATCCCAATAGCCAATTAAAGCCTTGAGGGGAACCCAAAATGCCGAACTGAACTCATAAAGCAGGCTCGACTAAGAGCGGGAATTTTACGCACCAGAGGAGAGACTGTCAACACTCAATACGGTGGTAACCGCACTGTTTTCATCCCGGAACTGTTCCAAGCGCGATTAGAGGTCACTCCACAATAGATAGAGCAGAGAAAATCCAAAGAAATAGAGACTCAAAGAGGGCTATGGCTATCGGACTAAAGCCCGACCCACAGGGCAAACCAGCCGTTGCAGGTCGGTTTTTAACCCGACAAAACTCTTAAGCCTTAGCTCTTTTTAGCCCTCAGCAGTATTTAACTCTTGCCGCAGCGCCTCTTCCACATCCTCAACCACCAACTCTTTCTTATCCTCAGCTTCTGCCTCGGCCAGCTCATTAAGACGACGCTGCCGCCGCTCATTGTGGTAGGAGAGGCCGGTACCTGCAGGGATCAGACGCCCGACGATGACGTTCTCTTTCAGCCCATGCAGGCTATCGCTCATGCCGCGTACTGCCGCCTCAGTCAGAACTCTGGTGGTCTCCTGGAAGGAGGCCGCAGAGATAAATGACTCAGTCGCCAAAGACGCCTTGGTGATACCTAGCAGCATCGGCTCATATAGTGCCGGATGTTTGCCATCTGCCTCAATTTTCTCATTAGCTTCAAGCAACCTGAGCCACTCTACCTGCTCACCCCGTAAGAATTTAGTATCGCCAGCAGCTGTAACTTCTACCTTACGCAGCATCTGTCGGATGATTACCTCGATATGTTTGTCGTTGATCTTTACACCCTGTAACCGGTACACATCCTGGATCTCTTTTACCAGATAATCAGAGAGTTCAGTAACCCCCTTCAGCCGTAAAATATCATGTGGCACCGGCTCGCCATCGGCAATTATCTCACCCCTCTCTACATGCTCACCCTCGAACACATTGACATTACGCCACTTTGGAATCAGATCCTCATGCGCCTCACCATCTGCATCAGTAATCACCAGACGCTGTTTACCTTTGGTGTCTTTACCAAAACTTACCGTGCCACTCGCTTCAGCCATAATTGCTGGATCTTTCGGCTTACGCGCCTCAAACAGGTCAGCAACTCTCGGCAGACCACCGGTGATATCACGAGTCTTGGATGACTCTTGTGGAATACGAGCCAATACATCACCAACATCTACCGCGACACCATCTGCTACGCTTACTACCGCAGAAGACGGCAGGAAGTAGTGAGCAGGAATATCGGTACCGACGATATTCATGTCCTCACCCTTGGCATCGACCAATTTCACCATCGGACGCAGATCTTTACCAGCACTTGGACGCTGCTTGGGATCTATAACTGCCAGCGAGGCCAAACCGGTAACGTCATCGACCTGACTTCTTACCGTCACCCCATCGATAAAATCAACAAATCGCAAAGTACCAGCCACTTCAGTAATGATTGGATGGGTATGCGGATCCCAGTTAGAGACCATCTGTCCAGCTTCTACCTTATCGCTATCAGCCACTAGAATAGTTGCGCCATAAGGCACCTTGTAACGCTCACGCTCACGTCCCAGATCATCCATAACCGTCAATTCACCGGAACGGGAGACTGCCACCAGGTTGCCACTGTGGTGTTTTACCGTTTTGATATTATGCAGCCGCGCAGAACCAGATGATTTCACATCGATACTATTAACTGCTGCCGCACGCGAGGCGGCACCACCAATATGGAAGGTACGCATGGTAAGCTGAGTACCAGGCTCACCAATCGACTGGGCGGCAATTACTCCAACCGCTTCGCCCATATTGACCCTATGTCCTCTGGCTAGATCACGCCCATAACACTGCGCACAGACCCCAACCTTAGCAGCACAGGTGATAGGAGAGCGTACATTGACCTGATCGATACCCTCATCATCCAACTTGTCCATCCAACCCTCATCCAGCAGGGTATCTGCCTTACAGAGGATCTTTCTGCTGCCTGGCTTGTATATGTGTTCTGCCACTACACGCCCTAGAATCCTCTCACGCAGCGGCTCTACCACATCACCGCCCTCGATAATCGGATGCATCATAATGCCATTCTCGGTACCGCAATCCCCCTCTAGCACCACCATATCTTGAGCTACATCCACTAGACGGCGGGTTAGGTAACCTGAGTTAGCGGTCTTGAGTGCGGTATCGGCCAGACCTTTACGTGCACCGTGTGTAGAGATAAAGTACTGCAAAACATCCAGCCCCTCACGGAAATTGGCAGTAATAGGTGTCTCAATGATAGAGCCATCTGGCTTAGCCATCAGGCCACGCATACCAGCCAGCTGCCTAATCTGCGCCGCGGAACCACGCGCACCGGAGTCGGCCATCATGTAGATGGAGTTGAACGAATCCTGATCCACCATCTTGCCTTTACTATCAGCAACCTTCTCCGTGCCCAGCTTATCCATCATCGCCTTGGCAACCTTGTCGTTGGTATGTGACCAGATATCGATCACCTTATTGTAACGCTCGCCGTTGGTCACCAGACCAGAGGCGTATTGATGCTGAATATCTTTAACCTCCTGCTCTGCAGCTGCCAGTATTCCGCCCTTCTCCTCCGGAATGATCATGTCATTCATGCCGATCGATACACCAGAACTGGTCGCAAAACGGAAACCGGTATACATTAGCTGATCCGCAAATACGACCGTCTCCTTCAGACCAACCTGACGATAACAGGAGTTTATAAGGTTGGATATGGCGCGTTTGTCCATATTTCTATCTATCAGCTCAAAACCGAGTCCAATCGGCATAATTTCAGAGAGCAGGGCCCTCCCTACAGTAGTCTCAAATCGCTTTCTCTCCTCTACCAACTTACCCTTCTTATTCAGTGAGCTTTCACTAATCCGCACCTTTACCTTGGCCTGTAGATCCGCTGCTCCAGACTCATAGGCACGCCGCAGCTCCGCTACGTTGGAGAAGACCATCCCTTCACCCTTAGCATTCACCTTCTCACGACTCATAAAATAGAGACCCAGCACCACATCCTGTGATGGCACGATGATAGGTTCACCATTGGCTGGAGAGAGGATGTTATTAGTAGACATCATCAGGCTGCGCGCCTCAAGCTGCGCCTCAATGGATAGCGGTACGTGTACTGCCATCTGATCGCCGTCAAAGTCGGCGTTGAATGCAGTACAAACTAGCGGATGCAGCTGAATCGCCTTACCCTCAATCAGTACCGGCTCAAAAGCCTGAATACCGAGACGGTGCAGGGTGGGTGCGCGGTTTAACATGACTGGATGCTCCCGAATAACATCTTCCAGGATATCCCACACCTCAGCAGTACCTCGCTCCACCAGCTTTTTCGCCGCCTTAATGGTAGTAGCCAGGCCACGCAGCTGTAGTTTAGAGAAGATGAACGGCTTAAACAACTCCAGCGCCATCCGCTTAGGCAGACCACACTGATGCAGCTTCAGG
>CBFDBF010000173.1:0-4329 GCA_965602975.1 uncultured Gammaproteobacteria bacterium
GACTTCACCGCCAGCTAACTGTGTGCACTCCCCATACCGTATCGGGCAGGGTGACCTCAACTGCTTCTTTCGGGATGATGGGCTCTCCGACTTTATAGGATTTACCTATGCCGACTGGCACGCCGATGATGCAGTAGGTGATTTTATCCACCATCTGGAGACGGTTGCCGATGCCTCGGTAGACCACCCAGACCGTGTGGTCTCAATAATCATGGATGGGGAGAATGCGTGGGAGAGTTATCCTAAAAATGGTAGCTTCTTCCTTGCCGCTCTCTACGAACGTATCGCCAGCCACCCACGACTGGAGCTAACTACGTTCTCTGACTCTCTTGCAAGGCAGCAGCAGAGAGCACCCGTTTTAAAGAAATTGGTAGCCGGTAGCTGGGTGTATGGGACTTTCTCTACCTGGATTGGTGATCGGGATAAAAACCGTGCCTGGGATATGCTGGCAGATGCCAAGCTGGTGTATGACAGGGTGATGCTTAGTGGTCGTCTGGATGAGTCCAGAGTAGAAGAGGCCAATATGCAGCTTGCCAACTGCGAAGGATCAGACTGGTTCTGGTGGTTTGGGGATTACAATCCAGAGGGGACGGTCTCCGATTTTGAGAGTCTGTTTCGGCACCAGTTGACCAATCTATACGAGGTTTTGGGCGAAGAGCCTCCAGAGTATCTTGACCAAGTGTTCTCTTATGGTACAGGTGATCCGGCCATTGGCGGAGTTATGCGGCAGAATTAACGTTCAAATAATATGGATAACTTAGCTACAAACGGGTGCTTGGATCGGCGCAGAGCAGGGGTTTTATTGCACATCACCTCCCTCCCTGGCCAGGCTGCTACTGGAGACATGGGAGAGGATGCTTACCATTTTGTCGATTTTTTAGCAGCAGCAGGACTTACCGTCTGGCAGACTTTACCACTCTCACCACCACAACATGATCTCTCTCCATATCAGGCACGCTCAGTGCATGCCGGTAATCGCCGTCTAATTGCCCTGGCTCCGCTGGTAGAGCAGGGCTGGGTAGAGCCATCTGTCTTACAGCTGGACTGTCTATCTTACGAGTGCAAGCAGGAGATTCTGTTTGGGGCTTGGGCGGGATTCAACAAGCTGGCCAGTGATCATCAGAGAGAGAGGCTTGCCAGTTTTATTGGCAAACAGCAGTTCTGGTTAGAGGATTATGCCCTGTTTGAGGCGCTGCACCAGGAGAACCACTGCGGTTGGTGGGGATGGCCAGCGGGGCTGCGTGATCGGCAGCCACAGGCATTGGCCGAGGCGCGTAGCCGTCTATCAGAAGAGCTGGAGTACTTCTATTTTGAGCAGTATCTGTTTTTTGATCAGTGGCTTGAGCTTAAACATTATGCCAATGCACGCGGTATCCAGATGTTTGGGGATATGCCTATCTTTGTAGCACATGATAGTGCTGAAGTATGGGCTAAACGGGACAATTTTCTACTGAATCGGCAGGGTGAACTGACAGTAGTGGCCGGGGTACCACCAGACTACTTTGCGGCAACTGGGCAGCGCTGGGGGAATCCACTCTATGATTGGGAGATAATGGAGAGGGATGGTTTCTCTTTCTGGATCGAGCGCATTCAGACTCAGATTGTCATGTTCGATATGGTACGAGTCGACCACTTTCGTGGCTTTGAGGCCTACTGGGAGATTCCATCTGAGGATGATACTGCGGTAAATGGACACTGGGTTAAAGCTCCCGGTAACGCCCTGTTTGAGCAGCTGTATAAGAGCTATAAACAGCTGCCTATGGTGGCAGAGGATCTTGGTATTATTACTACAGAGGTGGATGCACTGCGCGACCGCTTTGGGCTGCCGGGAATGAAGGTGTTGCAGTTTGCATTTAATGGAGATGCAGAAAATCCCTATCTGCCGTTCCAATACCAGTCAAATACGGTGGTTTATACCGGAACCCATGATAATAACACCACCCTTGGGTGGTATCGTAGTCTGGATGATCACACTCGCCAATTTGTGGATGAGTACCTGGGGCATTCGCAGGAGCCTATGCCATGGTCGTTGATCAGAACTGCATTGGCATCTCCAGCCAGGCTGGCAATCCTGCCGATGCAGGATATTCTGGGGCTGGGTGGAGAGCATCGAATGAATCTCCCCGGTACGACTGAAGGCAACTGGGGGTGGCGGTTTGATTGGGCGCAGGTTAAAGATGATCTTAGTGTGCGCCTGCGCCATAGTCTAGGCATGTATGGTCGGTTGGTTGAATAGCGAGCAATAGGGGTAATAGCTGAATGCAACATAGTATAAAAAAAGCAGTGTTTCCGGTTGCGGGCTTAGGTACGCGGTTTCTACCGGCCACCAAGGCAAGCCCCAAAGAGATGCTGCCGATAGTAGACAAGCCACTGATCCAGTATGCGGTCGAAGAGGCGGTAGCGGCTGGAATTGAGGTGTTGATCTTTATAACCGGGCGCAATAAAGGAGCTATCAGCAACCACTTTGATACCGCCTATGAGTTAGAGATGGAGCTGGAGCAGCGGGGCAAAATTGAGATGCTGGAGATAGTGCGCGGCATCATTCCGCCACACGTCTCCTGTATCTTTATTCGTCAGGCAATGCCGCTTGGATTGGGCCATGCGGTACTCTGTGCACAGCCGGTAGTTGGGGATGAGCCTTTTGCAGTGCTGTTGGCGGATGACATGATCGATAATGATGGCTCTGGCTGTCTAGCGCAGATGGCAGCGCTCTATGCGGAGCATGGTTGTAGTGTCCTTGGTACCGAATTGGTGGCGCCGGAGCAGACTGGTAGTTATGGTATCGTTGATGTTGGTGGTAGTGTTGATGCTATATCCAGGATAAAGGCTATTGTAGAGAAGCCGGAACCGGCAGTGGCCCCATCCAACCAGGCAGTAGTTGGGCGTTATGTTCTAACTCCACGCCTGTTTCACCATCTGGTAGAGACCAGAGCTGGAGCCAGCGGTGAGATCCAACTCACCGATGCCATCGCTAGCCTGCTACAAGAGGAGCAGGTGCTGGCTTATCAATTTCAAGGTAGACGTTACGATTGTGGCAGCAAGCTGGGCTATCTACAGGCGACGGTTGATTATGCGATGAAGCATGAGCATTTAGGTGCCGACTTTAGTGCATGGTTAAAAGAGAGGTATAGTAGTTAAATACAATATATTCTGGTGCAGGGTAGATAATATGTTTTTTTATAGGTCGAACTTGAGTCAGACAGCAGTAGTGAACAGTGGCATATTTGTCGGATTAAAACCTGACCTACGGGCATCTATTACTGTTGCAATAATCTGCCTACTATCGCTAACCGCATGCCAAAGCACTATGCCTAGAGATCACGGCAAAGCTATACAGGGTAAGTCACCAGCAGCCTACCGACCGGCCGATATAATATTGGAGGAGATGGTCTTGGATCTAAGAGAAGCCCCCAAACTGGATGCCATAATCGATCTATGTAGGCGAACGGCACGATAGCTATGCAGATCATCTGAAACAGCTGGAGATCATTCAGAAGATCCACGCCATTCACCCCGATATAGCCATCGGCATGGAGCAGTTTCAACGTCCGTTTCAACCGGTTTTGGATGGTTATATAAAGGGTGATCTAAGCGAACAGGAGTTGCTGCTTACGAGTGAGTGGTATGAGCGCTGGCGGTTTGATTATCGTCTCTATCGACCGATCCTCTCTTTTGCCCAGAAGAGCGCTATCCCAGTAGTGGCCATCAATGTTGCCAAAGAGATAACTGGCAAGGTCTCTAAAAGCGGTATGGAGAGTCTGACCAAAGAGGAGAGGAGCCAGATACCAACTACCATCGATCCACCAGACAAGGATTATCACGACTGGCTCTATGCCACCTTCAAACAGCACCCCCATGCCGATGAGAAGCGGTTTGAGCGGTTTCTTCAGGTGCAGCTGCTGTGGGATGCTGGGATGGCCATGGCGGTGGCTGAACATCTGCAGAGTCATCCCGGTCGGAAGATGATCGTATTGGCAGGTAGTGGTCATTTGATGTACGGCTCCGGCATCCCTGATCGAGTGACTAAAAGAGTGGCAGCAAAACGGTTTATCCTGCTCCCATCAGGGGCAGCTCCAGCCGAGCCTGAGGTGGCTGACTTTCTGCTGTTTAGTGGAGAGCAGCAGCTCCCAGAGGCCGGTTTAATGGGGATTATGCTGGCCGATAGTGAAGATGGGGTCGTAGCGGCTGAGGTAGTGCCAGAGAGTGCTGCATCCGAGGCTGGAGTAGAGAAGGGTGATCTGATTCTGGCGCTTGATGGAGAACAGGTCGCAACCTCTGCTGCGGTTAGAGTGCTCCTGCTGGATAGCAAACCTGGTGACAAGATGAACT
>CBFDBF010000174.1:0-4326 GCA_965602975.1 uncultured Gammaproteobacteria bacterium
AGCGCGTGAGGATTCTGGAGCGGCGATAGATAGGGTGGCTCAGCAGTTTGAGTCGCTGTTTACCCAGATGATGCTAAAGAGTATGCGTGATGCGAGTCTGGGCGAGGGCATCTTCGATAACGACAAGACCACATTCTATCGTGATCTCTATGATCAGCAGATGGCACTGCATCTCTCCGAGAGCGGTGGCATCGGGCTGGCAGATGTGATTAAGCGGCAGTTGGGTGGAGGTGTATCAGCAGATAGCAAGCCTGAGATCACGTTAAACAGCATTGAAGAGTATCGGCAGCACGCCATCACTTTGGCGCATGGTAGGCAGCAACCAACTACGGCTATAGAGCAGCGCTCGGTAGCTGCACCGCCTGAGAGTGCCGCAGTTACTGCAACCAGCGATCCCGCAAGTTGGGAGCCAGAGGATTTTGTTAAACAGCTCTGGCCATGGGCGAAAGAGGCGGCAGACAGACTTGGCCTGCCACCTCCAGCCCTGTTGGCTCAGGCCGCTCTGGAGACCGGCTGGGGCAGACATATCATGGATCTGGCCAATGGCGTATCGGCCAATAACCTGTTTGGAATCAAGTCCAGCCGTGGCTGGAGTGGCAATAAGGCGAGTGTCAGTACGCTCGAATATGAGCAGGGTGTTGCAGTCAGAAAAAAGGATAGTTTTCGGGCATACGCCACATTTCGCGACAGTTTTAACGATTATGTGGACTTTTTGCACTCAAATCCACGCTATAGTCGCGCCCTGGATAGCACCGGTGATGCCCGTTCCTACTTTGTAGAGCTACAGCAGGCCGGATATGCCACTGACCCTCGATATGCGGATAAGATCACCGCAGTGATGGAGGGGCCGGAGATGCGGCGGGCACTAGAGCAGCTAAAGATTGAGCAGGATTAGCCGCTATCAGTGAGTAGGTCTGGCTTTAGTCCGACGCGGTGCAAGGTAGTTATGTTTTGTCGGGTTAAAACTCGACCTACACCATACAGAGGAGCTGGAGTACTAAAATGGCTGGACTATTAAATATCGGTATATCTGGATTGCAGGCGTTTCAAAATTCGCTGAATACTACCGGACACAATATTGCCAATGTAGATACCCCTGGCTACTCTCGTCAGCGGGTAGAGTTTGCTACTCGTATCCCCTTTCAGACCGGCATAGGTTATCTCGGTAGCGGGGTCAAAGCGACCAACGTGCGCCGCATGTATGATGATTTTTTGGCCACCCAGATGCGCTCCACCCAGTCCGCCTCATCAGAACTTGCTGCATACTCCAGCCATGCAGAACGTATAGATAATCTGCTGGCTAATCCGGAGGCTGGTCTGGATCCAGCACTAAGTAGCTTTTTCAATGCCATGCATGCGTTGGCGGATGATCCTGCCTCTATCCCGGCACGTCAACAGCTACTGGCGGAAGCTAGCTCGATGATTGATCGCTTTCACGGTCTGAGCACTCAATTTAATAATATGCGTACCGATCTCAATAAAGAGATGACATCGGTAGTGGAGGAGATCAACACGCTGGCTGGTGCTATAGCGCGAGTCAATCAGGATATCGTCATAGCTAGAGGGGCAGGGGTCAATATAGAGCCAAATGATCTACTGGACAGACGCGAGGAGCTGTTAAAAGAGCTATCTAAACGGGTAGATATATCCGTAGTGTTACAGGATAACGGTGCCGCCAATGTATTTATAGGCAAGGGGCAGGCTATAGTTATGGATAGTGGTAGTACCCGTCTTGATACCACATTTGCTACAGATGACCCACGTAAACTGGATGTTGTGCTAGCAAGTGCCAGTAACCAGGTTATTACCTCACAGCTTGCCGGGGGTGAATTTGGTGGTCTACTCGACTTCCGGGATCAGATTCTGGATCCGGGTCAGAACCAACTCGGATTGATCGCATTGGGGGTGACTCAGAGTATAAATGAGCAGCATCAGTTGGGTCTTGATCTCAATGGTACTACAGGAGGGTTGCTATTTAGTGCACCCGAGACATCTAACGGTGTGGTGTTACCAGACACACTCAATGTTGGCAGCGGTAGTGCGACCCTTACCTTTGGTAACCTGGCAGAGATTACTGCCAGCGAGTATGAGTTGGAGTTTACCGGTGGTACCAGCTACACCCTGACCAGACTGAGTGATAACGCAGTGTTTAATCTGGACACTACACTGCCTGCCACCTTAACCAATGATGGTTTTACCTTGGCTATGGGTGGCGTTCCGGTAGTGGGGGATAAGATCACCATCAGGCCGACCCGAGTTGCGGCCGATATGATTAGCCTGAATATTGTTGACCCGAGGCGTCTTGCGGTAACCGGCCCTCTGCGTGCCGTTGCTACTGCGGGTAATGCTGGGGTGGCGGTGCTCTCTAATCCAAATGTCAGTGGAGCCACGGCTCCACTTATCCAGCCTCCAGCGGATATAACTATGACCTGGAACTCAGGCACTAACGGTTTTGATGTGCTGCCTGCGGACGGTACCGTTCCGACCAACTTTATCGCCTATAATCCAATTAACGATTCAGGTAGCAGTATAACTATCGTCGGTTTCACTCCAGATCCTGTAGGCAATCCCGGCTATAGTTATGATCTAACCTTTACCCCTACTGGCACCCCGATAAATGGTGATAGTTTTGTTATTCAGAGCAATAGCACAGGAGGTAGTGTTGGGGTAGGTGATAACCGTAACGCCTTGGCTATGGCGGGTATTCAGAACGAAAAAGTCCTATTAGGTGATAGCGCCACCATTCAGCGTGGTTATGGTCAACTGATTTCACATGTCGGCTCTAAAACTCACCAGTCTCAAGTCAACTCCAAGGCGGCGGGTGCGCTGCTGGAACGGAATGAGACGGCTCTATCGAGTATAGCTGGAGTAAATCTGGATGAAGAGGCGGCCAATCTGGTGCGTTTCCAGCAGGCTTATCAGGCCTCTGCCCAGGTGATCTCAGTTGCTGGCACCCTCTTTGATACCCTTCTTAGTGCAATAAGGAGATAACCATGAGTTTACGTCTCTCCACAAATACTATAACTAGTCGGGCGATCAACGCCATGCTAGAGCAGCAGAATCGAGTGGCCACCAGCCAGCTACAGCTTACCAGCGGACGGCGCATCTTGAACCCGTCGGATGATCCGGCTGGAGCGGTACGTATTCTCGATATGCAGCGCGCACTCGATACTTTGGGGCAGTATCAGAGCAATAGCGATCGTGCCCAGGGTCGTCTGGAGCTGGAGGAGGCAACCCTGGAGTCTATGGGCAACATTATTATTCGAGCCAAAGAGCTGGCCGTACAGGGCAACAATGATAGTAACTCATTAACCGATAAGCAGGCCATTGCCCAAGAGATAGGTCAGCTCAGGGATGCCGTCTTTTCTCTGGCCAATACCAGAGATGGTGGTGGGGAGTATATCTTTGCCGGATTTCTTACAGACGCACCACCGGTGGTCAACGCGGGTGGCGGTAACTATAGCTATGAGGGTGATATGGGGCAGCGGCAGCTACGCATCTCTAGTGATCGCACTATTGCTGATGGAGACAATGGCTTTGATGTCTTCTTTAATATAGCGACAGCACCTTATGCAGAGGTAACTGGTGTCGCTGCTACCGCCTTTGGTGCTATTGCAGCCGGTGATCTGACCATCAATGGTGTCAGTGTGGGTGCTATTGGAGTCGCCGCAGATGCGACTGAACGTGCCGATCAGCTTCGCAGTGCCATCAATGCAGTCGCCGACCAGACCGGGGTTAGGGCGTCCGATAGTGGGGGTGGTAACGTCAGCATTGTATCCACTACCGGTGCCGATATAGCTATCGTGCATGCTGGTGGCAGCTCTACTCTGGCCTCCACTGGCTTGACCGGGGGGGCAACCCTCAGCACCACCGATAGCCGTAATATGCTGGAGAGCATCAACGACCTGGCTGTAGCGTTAAACAGTGGTCAGCAGGTAGATAGATTTTTAGGTGATCTCGATCTTGCTCTGGACAGTATGCTTGCAGTGCGCTCTAAGATAGGTGGCAGACTCAACGCTATAGAGGATCAGAATGAGATCAACCAGGACTTCAAACTGGCCTTTGAAAGTCAGGTCTCGCAGGAGCGTGATCTGGACTATGCCTCAACTATAGCCAAGTTTGAGCGCCAGATGATAGCCCTGCAGGCTGCTCAGAAATCCTATATAAAGATCCAGAGCCTCTCCCTGTTTGACTACATAAGATAGTGTACACTCCCCACCCTAACCCTCCCCACTCGTGGGGAGGGGACTTTACTCCTCCCCCACTTGTGGGGGAGGCTAGGAGGGGGAGTCTGAATTTTGTTAGGCACATCTCTATCGCTCCTTT
>CBFDBF010000175.1:0-4318 GCA_965602975.1 uncultured Gammaproteobacteria bacterium
CGAGCTGGATCTACCACTGCTGGCAAGCCGGCTAGGGCTCTCTACCCATCAACTATCAGAGCTTATCAACACCCGTCTAGGCAAAGGGTTCTCCCGCCTGATCCGGGAGTACCGGGTAAAAGCAGCCCAAGAGATGCTGCTCGCCGAGCCATCTGCTGCCGTACTAGCCATTGGGTTAAGTGTCGGTTTCAGCTCACAATCAACCCTCTACGATGCATTTCGCGAGATCGTCGGCATGACCCCAGGGCGCTATCGGAAACTACACCGCGCATCTACCCCTGAAAGATAACCCCGTAACCGGCACTATCCTGTTAACTGTAACTCCTCATCTCAATACACCACCTGTCATCCCAACATATCCCCCGTCATCCCAACATATACCCCGTCATCCCAACATATCCCCCGTCATCCCGGGCTTGACCCGGGATCCATGCGTACTATTTGATAACCACAGAGGTCACGGAGGTTCACAGAGTTGTTGCAATACCAACTCTCTGCGTGCTTCTCTATTCTTTGTGGTAAAAATTGTCGGGTTAAAACCCGACCCACAATCTCAAACATAGCCTGTAGGTCGGACTTCAGTCCGACAATCAGACTACTATCCCATAACAAAAAACTACTCCTGATCTATAGAAGCGGAGGTTTTCCCCACGCTTCCGCCCTATGCTGAAGGTGTCACTCCCATTCTAACCGACAATTCAGGAGAGAGTTATGGATAGTATCTTGTTATTGGGCGCAGAGATCACCCTCAGCTTAGTCACCAGCTTATTGGTTTTAACCTCTATCTCAAAACCGCTGCGCAACATCCTGGTAGACCTATGCCAAACTGCCAAACAGGCAGAATTCTGGCTCTACTATACCCGCATCATGTTACTGCTTGCCCCACTACTAATAGTGCTGATAGTAGATAGAACCGTCACCTCCAACTATATTCTGCATAGCCTCAAGGTATCATATATAGCTACCCTCTTAGGGCTGATTCTTGGTCTGATTATCGTAGGTAAAAAGGTGTTCGCATCTATCGAATTTAATAGCGCTCAACAAAAACAGCCATGAACATACTACTAACCGGCACAACTGGCTTTATCGGCGGCCATATCAAGCGGGCGCTAGAAGGCGCAGGACATAGCATCACCTCTGCTGACCGCCACCACGGGATCGACTTCAACCGTATGCTCGAGCCGACAGATTGGCTACCATATCTGCAAGGTATAGATGTCGTAATCAACAGCGTCGGCATCATAGTAGAGCGGCGCGGCCAGAGCTTTACCAACCTGCACCAATTAGCCCCCAGCGCCCTGTTTCAAGCCTGTGCAGAGACGGGGGTAAAACGGGTTATTCAGATCTCCGCCCTGGGTGCAGATGAGCAGGCATTCACCCCCTATCAACAGAGCAAATTTGCCGCCGATGAGCTCCTGCGCAAGCTACCGCCAGAGTGGTTTATCCTGCGCCCGTCCCTGGTATACGGAGAGGGTGGAGCCAGTCTGGCAATGTTTCAACGGATGGCACGGTTACCACTGCTAATGTTAGCCGATGGTGGCAGACAGCTGGTGCAACCGGTACATATCAGTGATCTAGTAGCAACTGTCGAGCGGTGCCTACAGAGCAATGCACCCAGGCAGACCATAGATGTGGTGGGGCCAGAGGCCTTCAGCTTGGCTGCTTGGCTGCAACTACTGCGAACCAGACAGGGTGGAGGTGTTATACATATACTGCCACTGCCTTTCAGCCTGGTACTGGCGGTTACCCGGATCATCCATCATCTGATACCCATACTGCACCCGGACAATCTGCACATGCTACAACGGGGCAACACCGCAGAGGCAGAGCCACTAGCCGATTTTCTGGGGCGTCTCCCAATAAGCGCAGAGGAGGCGTTATGACCTATCTCACCCTCAAATACATTCATATCATGAGCATGCTGCTGCTGTTTGGGGTCGGCCTGGGTAGTGCCTTTTACCGCTGGATGGCGGATCGGAGTGGTGACCTGACCCATATCGCCACCACCAACCGCCATGTGGTGCTGGCGGACTGGATATTCACCACCCCGACCATCATAATCCAGCCTGTTACCGGCCTCTATCTGGCATACATATTGGGGCTACCGCTCACCACCCCATGGATTGCCATAAGCCTGGGGCTATATCTGTTAGCCGGGCTCTGTTGGCTACCGGTGGTATGGTTACAGCTGCGTATGCGCACCCTTGCCCAGGCCGCCATTGATCAAAACAGCACCCTGCCAGCAGAGTATTGGCGCTATGCACGTCTCTGGTTCTGGTTAGGAGTACCGGCATTTGCCGCCATGCTGTTAATCGTACTGCTGATGGTATTCAAAAGCAGTCTAACAACCCTAGGAGTCTAAAATGGAGAGAACCTCATTGATGCAGCGTGCACTGGGAGCAGAGTGGGAGCAGCTACCGCCAACGCTACAGCGGCACTACCAACACAGCGACAATGTCGATGTCGGCTCACTGAATATCAGCTACCCAAAATATATGCAGCCCTATCTAAGCCTGCTGCGCCTATTAGGGGCGCTGATCAACCGACGCGGCAATAACATCCCCACCACCGTATCCAAGCGGATGAAGGGTAACACCCAATATTGGGAGCGCACCATCCGCTTTCCTGATGGCAAGAGCGTCCTGTTCAAGAGCCGCTGGGAGTACGCTGGGGGCAATGAGTTGATCGAATACGTCAACCCCATCCTCGGCCTGAGAATGGCGGTGCATGTTGCGGCAGAGCAGCTGCATTATACTGGTAGACATTTTGTGTTGCGGCTGGGATCGTTACTCATCCCTATCCCGGAGTGGTTAGTGTTAGGACACACCACCATCATGGAACGCGCCATAGATGAGAACCATTTTGCTATGGATTTCCGACTACAACACCCCTGGTTTGGAGAGCTGTTTCGCTATGCCGGAGAGTTTCGTACGGAGTGAAGCTAGCTGGGAGTATACCCCAGTATCAGCGGCTATAACGCTTACGGAACTTATCCACACGCCCGGCGGTATCCATCATCTTCTGTTTACCGGTGTAAAACGGATGACAAGAGGAGCAGACCTCCACATGCAGCTCCTTGCCCAAGGTAGAGCTGGTAGTGAACTCATTACCGCAGCTACAGACCACTTTGATCTCGGAGTAATCGGGATGGATTCCTGGTTTCATCTTCACACCTATCAAAACTAGTTAAATAGCGCCCACATGGCGCCCAACTGAAAGAGCAGGGCATGATAGGCGATTAGAGGCCAAGGTGCAAGCGGCATTGCTGTCTAAAAACGGCAAAAACGCATCCATTTTACCATGGAAGGCTCTAACCTCATCTTCCAAGTGCCAATATACCCCCCAAAGGACTCTGTACAGCGGAACCACCACGATTGAGCACATGGGTATAGATCTGTGTTGTGCGTACATCCTTATGCCCTAACTGCTCCTGTACCGTACGGATATCCATGCCACGCTCTAACAGATGGGTGGCAAAGGAGTGACGCAGGGTGTGGCAGGATGCCCTCTTATTGATCCCAGCCATGCGCACAGCAGCGGTGATCGCCTTCTGCATACAGCTACTGTCTATATGGTGGCGCCGCTCTATACCAGACCTTGGGTCAACACTACGCCTGCTGGCAGGGAACAGATATTGCCACCTCCATTCACGCTCGGCACTGGGATATTTCCGAGCTAGAGCATGAGGCAGATAGACCCGTCCAAAGCCAGCGGTAACATCACGCTCAAACACCGTGCGCACCACCTCCATATGCCGCTGTAAGGGAGCAATCAGCTCATCTGCCAATGTGACCACACGATCCTTACCCCCTTTACCATTACGGATAAATAGCGCCCTGTGGTCAAAATCCAGATCCATAATACGCAAGCGGACACTCTCTATAAGACGCAAACCAGAACCGTACTGCAAGCACCCCATCAACCAGTAGACATCGCGCAGATGGGACAAAATCTTTGCCACCTCATCTTGGGTGAGCACAACTGGCAACCGTTGCGGCTTCTTGGCACGTACTACACCATGTATATGATCCTCTAACGGCCGATCCAGCACCGCTCTATAGAGAAAAACCAGGGCGTTCAAGGCCTGATTCTGCGTAGCTGCCGCAACATTACGCTCAACTGCCAGATAGGTAAGAAAAGAGGCCACCTCAGCACCGCCCATATCTTTGGGGTGACGTTTGCCATGAAAACAGATAAAGCGCTTGATCCAAGAGACATAGGTCTGCTCTGTTCGGATGCTGTAGTGCCGCACGCGAATAGCTGCGGCAACCCTCTCTAAGAATGGCGATGCATATGAGGCTTTATCCATGCTGAAGTT
>CBFDBF010000176.1:0-4306 GCA_965602975.1 uncultured Gammaproteobacteria bacterium
CCACCTTGGCCGATGTGGTTCTGGCTGCTGCTGTATAAGTTGGCGTGCTGCCGCCCGCAGTTGCCGCTGCGGCACAGCTATATCTATCAGCCCCAGCCTGCGAGCGTTAGAGGCACTTATGCTACGCCCCGAGAGCATCAAAGATAGGGCTGGAAGCGCACCCAGTAGACGTTGGCTGCGTACTGTTCCGCCAAAACCAGGAAAGATACCCAACTGTACCTCTGGGAAACCCAGACGGGTCTCTGCTTCACTGGCAGCAACTCTGTAGCGACACGCTAGGGCTAACTCTAGGCCACCACCAAGGCAGAATCCGTGAATCAAAGCTAGGGTAGGGCAGGAGAGTGACTCTATGGTGTTAAAAATATTATGGGCATGTTGAATATATGACTCTGCACGATTTGGGTCGCTAAGACCGACAAAACCACTAACATCAGCCCCAGCGATAAAGCCGTTACTCTTGTCAGAGAGGATCACTACTCCAGTTGGATCAAGCTGTCTGATCTCCTTCAACTTATGTTCCAGTTGTAACAGCACCTCTGCTGAGAGTGTATTAGTACTGCTATCTTCTAAATCAAAATGGAGCCAGACGATCCCATCTTGCTCTTGTTCATAATGCCAATGTTTAGCCATGTGCCACCTCTCCGTTTAGCTCTAACAGCATGGCGCCACCTTGCCCACCACCAATACAGAGGCTCGCCATACCTATATGGCCATTGGTGCGTGCCAACACATGCAGTAGATGAAGGACAATACGGGCACCACTAGCTCCGACAGGGTGTCCCAAACTTATGCCACCACCGTCACGATTGAGTCGCTCTGATGGTATGGGATCAAAGGGCCCGTCTAATCCTAGTTGGGAGCGGCAGTAATCACCACTGCTCCAGGCACTAAGACAGGCGAGGATCTGTGCTGCAAATGCCTCATTGATCTCCCAGGAGTCGATATCATCGGTTTTAAGACCATGGCGCTGCATTATAGGAGCCATAGCATGCACTGGACCAAGCCCCATTTGGGAAGGATCTAATGCCCCCCATTCAGTATCTATGATGCGTCCTAGCCATGGCAGCTTGTAACGCCGTATTGCATCGCCAGATGCTAGTAGTAGCAGGGCTGCCCCATCACTAACCTGTGCACTATTGCCAGCGGTCACCCGACCCACTGGGCGATCGAATACCGGTTTCAATCTACTTAAAGCCTCTTGATTGCTATCCTCGCGCAACCCCTCATCATGTAGATATTTTGAGCCATCAGCCGCTGGTGGCTCTCGACAGCATATGCATCCATCTCGGCACGACTTATAGCAAACATGGTAGCCAGTTTCTCTGCGGTCTGCCCCATAGATAGACCCACTACAGGATCGGTCAGGCCGCGTAACAGGGCGATTACTAGATGTAGATGGCTAGGACGAAGTTTGGCTATATGCCGTACTTGATTGATGACTCCATGGGTACGATTCCATCTACCCAGCCAGGCGGCCATCATCTGGTTTAACATAATAGGATGGTGGCTCATAGACTCTGTGCCTCCAGCCAAAACGAGGTCAGAACGGCCGCTGACAATGCTCTGTGCAGCACTGTCTAGCGCCTGCAGACCAGAGGCACAGTTACGTTGTACCGTCCAAGCAGGCACTTGTTCGCTGCAGCCGAGACGGAGTGCCACTACACGTGCGATATTGGCCTCATCTGGCCCAGAGGAGACACATCCAAGAATAACCTCATCCAGTGCATCTGCCGTGAGTGGTTGGCGTGCCAGTAGTGGTCTACCACACTGTAGTGCTAAATCAGAGGCACGAAATGGACCAGGCAGACCACGAGTCTTGAGAAAAGGGGTGCGGCTACCATCTACTATATAGACGGTGGATCTGTTTGGTTGGATACTATGTTTGTCCATCCTCTAATCTCCTGGTCTGTTATGCTGCATCTGCTTGGGTTACATTAGCTGAACACTCCGCATCTGCAATCTGGCAACGGCCATAATTATCAAAATAGTCAACGGCAATAACTCTGTTGCGCAGCAGTTCCATGCGCAGCAGCTCATCTCGCTCTGTTGTGGTGATGATCCCAGTTGAGAGTGCATCGTTTATCAATTGGCTATCACTCTCTCTCTTGAGAATCCCTGCACGCTGCGCTTCACGTAGGGTACGCTCTATCGGGGCAACCTTAACTGTCTGTTCCAGGGCAAGTTCTAATTGACCAACTGGCTCATCTTCATCTAGAGTTGTGTATACATGTTGTGTTAGACGATCACGGGCAGCAGATGGAGAGAGTAGCAGTCTAGCTACTTGGTGATCAGTCTCGTCAGTCGGCAAGCTGTATGGCATGCCGCTAGGAAAGACGATCAAGCGCAATAACCATGCGAGTGGTCGTAATGGTAGATTACGGAAGAGGGCGTGCAGTGCCTCTTGGATATGATATAGACCGTTCTGACAGACCCAGTGAATAAGTGGCAGGTCACTCTCAGGTTGCCCTTGATCCATAAATCGCTTCAGTGTGGCTGATAGTAGATAGAGCTCACTGAGTAGATCGCCCAAGCGGGCTGAAATTCTCTCTCTGCGTTTGAGCGATCCACCCAAAGTCATAAGAGAGGTATCAGCAGAGAGTGCGAAGGCCGATGACATCCAATTTAGGTGTTTAAAATAGCGCTGCACAGCACCAGTTGATGGGGCTGTAGAGAGATGTCCACGGCTTATTCCAAGATAAAAAGTGCGCACAATATTGCGTAGCAGAAAACCGGTATGACCCAAGATTGCACAGTCGAACTGAGCCACTGCTTTCTGCGCATCACTCTCTTCTACAGCATTCAGCTCTGCTAATAGATATGGGTGGCTCCTGATAGCTCCTTGACCAAAGATAATCATGCTGCGGGTGAGGATGTTGGCTCCCTCCACAGTAATACTAACTGGTATAGCCTGATAGGCACGACCAATTAAGTTCCTTGGACCTAGACATATACCACTACCCCCCTGAATATCCATAGCACCATTTATCACCTGTCTGTAGCGCTCTGTTAGATGGTATTTAATGATGGCAGAGGAGACGGCCGGTATTTCACCACTATCAAGAGCCTCTAATGTTAATAGGCGAGCAGCATCCATCTGGTAGGTGAGGGCAGCAATTTGTGCCAAGACCTCTTCCACTCCCTCAAAGTAACCTATGGGCTGATGAAATTGGCGCCTGATTTTGGCATAGGCACCGGTATAACGAGCTGCCATCTTGCCTGCACCGGTAGAGAGCGCGGGCAGAGATATACCACGCCCCTCTGCCAGTGACTCCATCAACATACGCCAACCCTGTCCTACTCCACTAATACCACCGATGACCCACTCCAGCGGGATAAAGACATCCTCTCCCCATATGGGGCCATTTTGAAAGGGAATATCCAACGGGATGTGGCGCTGGCCGATTCTTACTCCGGGTGTCTCGCGTGGAATAAGCGCAACTGTAATTCCATGCTTACTCCCTTTTGGAAGCAGACTGTTTGGATCTTCTAAGCGAAATGCCAATCCTATAAGAGTCGCTACCGGGGCCAGGGTGATATAGCGTTTTTCCCAATTCAATCTAATACCAAGGGTGTTTTTACCTTCAAATTTGGAAAAACAGACCTCTCCAATATCTGGAAGAGAACCGGCATCACTCCCAGCGCTAGGACCAGTCAGGGCGAAGCAGGGAATCTCATCTCCGTTTGCTAACTTTGGCAGGTAGTGTGATTTTTGTTCATCTGTGCCGTAGTGCAGTAGTAGTTTGGCGGGCCCCAAAGAGTTTGGCACCATAACTGTAACTGCAGCAGTCACACTACGGCTAGCTATCTTCATAACCACTGTAGAGTGGGCTAGGGCAGAGAACTCTAATCCACCATGCTCTCTAGGTATAATCATGCCAAACAGGCCATTGCTCTTTATAAACTCCCATACTTCTGGGGAGAGGTCTCTATCTTCATGGGTGATCTGCCAATCATCTAAAAGCTGGCATAGCTCATCTACTGGGCCATCTATAAATTTCTGCTCTCGCTCTGTAAGCTTAGGGGGAGGACGATCTAGTAGCTCTTTCCAATTCGGCGCGCCACTAAAGAGCTCTTTCTCCCACCAGACAGTGCCTGCCTCTAGCGCCTCCTGTTCGGTATCAGAGATTGGTGGCATAACCCGTTTGAATTGGTTTAATAGGGGGGAGATTATCAGGCGTCTGCGTATAGGGGTGATAACAAGCGCTGTTATAACTAGAACCAGTAGTAACGAGATAGTGACAGTTATTAGTGTGATTGCACTCATTTTACTCTCCTCTATTCACTATACGCAGTAGATGATGCTGTA
>CBFDBF010000177.1:0-4234 GCA_965602975.1 uncultured Gammaproteobacteria bacterium
CGAGCGCCAGGAGCTCAAGGCGGCAGCCCGCGCTGCTGGGGACCTGCTGCTACTCGCTCGCAGCGAGGCCATCCGGACGGGAAACAACCACGTGGTCTTCTTTGGCGCGGATCCTGCGGGAACGGGACTGGTCGACGACGAGGGCAACTTCGTCCCGATGCTGGCCCTCGACGACGGCCCACCCGGGACCGCGAACTGCCGCATCGACGGCGGAGAGGCCAGGGAGACCATCTCTCCCGCTCTGTGCCACTCTCTAACTTGCTGGCGCAGTGCAGTAACCGAGTTGAGTGTAATCATTGAAAACAGTGCTCGACAGCAGGAAAGTCTCCAGCTTTTACCGCCTGCACATAGGCCCTGGTAGCCTGCTGGATGCTACCTGTATCGGCCAGAAAGTCTTTGCTAAAACTGGGTGCAGAGTCACGGATTATGCCGAGCATGTCATATAGCACCAATACCTGACCATCGCACTCTGGCCCTGCACCTATACCGATAACCGGGATATCCAGAGTGCGGCTGATCTCTCCCGCCAACCCCTCTGGAATACACTCCAGCACCAACATCTGGGCGCCAGCCTCTTGCAGTGCCACCGCATCCTCACGCATTGCCTGAGCTACCTCGGCATCCCGCCCCTGTACCTTATACCCACCAAGTTTATATACCGATTGTGGCAACAATCCAAGATGAGCACAGACTGGAACGCTATTGCGGCTCAGCTCACGTACCGTATCTAGTTGAGTAGCACCACCCTCCAGTTTGACCATATGGGCTCCACCCTGCTGCATTAAACGACCAGCAGTCTGTAGTGCCTGTGTGGTAGAGCTATAACTCATAAACGGCATGTCGGCTATCAGCAGAGCACGATTGCGACCACGAGCCACCATCTGAGTGTGATATACCATCTCATCCACTGTCACCGGAATAGTACTATCCTGCCCCTGTACCACCATCCCGAGAGAGTCACCAACCAGCAGTACATCAACCCCTGCATCCTCTAGTATTCGAGTGAAGCTGGCATCGTAACTGGTTAGCATGGCGATCTTCTCCCCCTGCTGCTGCATCTGCATAAGTGTAGTGATGGTTATCTCTGACATAATGAAGAGTCTCTGGTATTAATTAGAACCCCTTAAAGTAGCAGTTGTCCTGGATTAAAATAGTGCCTACCACTCTTTATACTGCAAATCTGCTCCAACAGCATTTGGTAATCCTCTTGCCGCTCCACCGGATTAATCTCGGCAGCATTGACTATCAGGATCGGTGAGCTGTCATAACGGTGAAAAAATTCAGTGTAAGCGGTAGAGAGCTGCTGTAGATACTCATCGCGAATACCACCCATCTCTGCTGCTCTCGAGCGCTGCCTGATTCGCTGTTGCAGCACCTCTGCCGGAGCCTGAAGATATACTACCAAATCCGGTGTCGGTGCCTCAGGGGCAAGTTTTGCATAGACCTGTTCATATAGTTTCAACTCATCTGCATCCAAGGTTGTCTCAGCAAAAATATGATCCTTTTCCAGCATAAAATCAGATACTAGTGGTATCGAACTAAATAGATCACTCTGGCTCAATGGGCGCAGCTGTTGGGTACGCTGAAACAGAAAAAATAGCTGGGTGGGTAGTGCCGCCTGCCTCCCTTCACGGTAAAACCGCTCTAAAAAAGGGTTCTCATCTGGCGCCTCTAACAGTGAATCACACTGAAAACTATCGGCCAGACGCTCTACCAGTGTGGTCTTACCCACCCCAATTGGCCCCTCTACTACCACATAACCTGGTGCTATCAGCTCACTCTGGCTCATATTTTCTCAACCCGTCGGCAGAGCACTCTTGTAGCAGTTCACGTAGCTTGCCTACTCCTGGGATATCGAGATCTGGAACCAACTCCAGCAGTGGATAGAGCACGAAATTACGTCTCTGCATCTCTGGATGGGGTACATTTAACCTCTCCGTAGATATGATATTGTCCCCATAGAGCAAAATATCAAGATCTAGAGTCCGCGCTCCCCAACGTATAGTCCGTCTACGTCCATGGGCATCCTCTATACTGTGTAGCTCCTGTAGTAGCTCATCTGCTGATAGATTGCTCTCAACCATGGCTACGGCATTTATATAGTCAGGCTGATCTGATGGTCCCATCGGTCTACTTACAAAAAAGCTGGAACAGGCAAGCAGCCTGCTATTTGGCAGCTCTGCTAGCTCAAAGATTGCACGGCGTAGTTGCCCATCTGGATCATCTAGATTGCTTCCCATGCCGACCAAGACTCTAACCGCCTCACCATTTGCTGTAGCCACTATCACTACCCCTTACTTAATTAGCAGAGCGTTTTTTACGCGGCCTGCGCCGCTTTTGACCACCCTTATGCTCACGAGTCATCTGGTCACGCTCCTCCTCTGTCACCTCTTGAAATTTGGTCCACCACTCCGCCAGCTCCATACTAGTCTCTCCCGACTCTGCCCGCAGAAGTAGAAAATCATAGGCCGCACGAAACCGTTTGTGTGCCATTAAACGGTGTGGGCGCTGCCCTCCACGCTGCTCAAAACGGTGCTGCATAGCCCAGATGTCACGCATCTGATAACTGAATCGCTTAGGAATAGAGACCTGCTGTCGTTGCTGAGCCAATACCTCAGTGGCCGCTTGCTGTAGTGCCGGTTGAGGCGGCTCACCAGATTCTATAATTTTCTCGGCAAGCTGCTTTACCGGCTCCCACAGTAGCACTGCAAAGAGAAAAGCTGGAGTAACCGGTTTCCCCTCACTCACCCGCTGGTCGCTGTTTTTCATCCCATTGGCAACAAAGGTTATAGGAAACTGGTTCTCCTCATAGCTCAGGCTCTCTTCAGTGGCCGCAAAAAGCTGTCCAAACAGGTTGTAGTGGCGCAGCTTCTCAAAACTCTGTAGACCAGCACCGTTGAGAAAGAGCTTAACCACCTCTTCAAACAGTCGGGCCGCCGGAATATCTTTTAGCAGTTCACCCAAGCGCCAGATTGGCTCTTCACAGGCGGGGTTGATACTAAACCCCAGCTTGGCAGCAAAACGCACTGCCCGCAGCATCCGTACCGGATCCTCCCGATAACGCTGCTCTGGATCGCCTAGCAGGCGTAGCGTCCCAGCCTCCAAGTCTTGTAGGCCATTGGCATAATCTACTAAGGAGAAATCGGCGATATTATAATAAAGTGCATTGACCGTAAAATCACGCCGTATAGCATCCTCTTCGATGGTGCCATAGACATTATCTCGCAGCAGCATACCGTTCTCACTGGCATCTCCATTATCGTCTTGCATACTACGAAAGGTGGCTACCTCGATATATTCTCGCCCAAAATGGACATGCGCCAAACGAAACCTGCGCCCGATTAGGCGGCAGTTACTAAAGATCTTTTTTATCTCCTCCGGGTGCGCATCCGTGACTATATCAAAATCCTTTGGCTCCCTCCCTAACAGTAGATCACGCACTCCACCACCAACCAAATAGGCATCATATCCCGATTTTTTCAGACGATATAGCACTTTAAGCGCATATTCACTGATGTTTTTCCGGGAGATGTTGTGTTCCGGGTGTGGGATAACCGTTGCTGTAGTGATAACTCTGTTCCTTACTTCCTAAGTTAGAATTTTATTCTGTTTTTCGTGATTAACGTCTTGAGACAAACGCAAGCATGCGTATAATACACCCACTCGCGTTATTATGCTCCCTTCGTCTAGTGGTCCAGGACGCTGGCCTCTCACGCCGGTAACAGGGGTTCGACTCCCCTAGGGAGTACCAATATAAACTTAAGTAACCTCTGATTAATTCATCTCCCGCTTGCGGAGAGATTTAGGAGGAGAAGTACGTCACTGTTTTGACTCCCCCCTCCCCACCTACCCCACTTGTGGAGGAGGGGCTAGACGGTATTAATCAGAGGCTCCTTAATAGCATCTTGATCCATTCATGTTTTACGGCCATGCACTTGAA
Source organism: uncultured Gammaproteobacteria bacterium (assembly GCA_965602975.1). Lineage (GTDB taxonomy): Bacteria > Pseudomonadota > Gammaproteobacteria > Chromatiales > Chromatiaceae > CBFDBF01. The sequence goes on from CBFDBF010000177.1 coordinate 3,941, forward strand.
CCTCTCAAGCATGTCGATACTAAAACAAAACCGATAAAGGCGCCCTTAAGACGCTATAACTACTCCAGCAATGCAGCCTGTGCCGCTGCCAATCTTGCTATTGGAACTCTAGGTGCAGAGCATGAAGTGTAGTCTAACCCAGCTCGGTGGCAAAACCCAATAGATGCCGGATGGCCACCGTGTTCGCCACAGATGCCGATCATCAGATCAGGTCTCTCCTGCCGTCCCCACTTGACTGCCAGCTCCATCAGTTTGCCGGTACCTTTGATATCCAGCACCTCAAATGGATTGTCC
>CBFDBF010000178.1:0-4198 GCA_965602975.1 uncultured Gammaproteobacteria bacterium
ACAGCCTCTTAACCTCTGTATAACTCTGGTACTCGTAGTCAACAGCAGCCTGCTACTGGCAAAGAGCGCAGAAGAGAGAGGCCTGGCAATCTCTGAAGAGACCCAGAGACACGATCGGGGGTGGGGCGATATGATGGCTGCCATGGAGATGATCCTGCGCAACCGACAGGGGCAGGAGAGTCTGCGGGAGATCAGCCTAAAATCGCTGGAGATAGAGGGTGATGGCGATAAGAGTCTCTCGGTGTTTCATAAACCAAATGATGTAAAAGGCACCGCCTTTCTAAGCTTCTCCCACACCGTTGGTGCCGATGATCAGTGGCTCTATCTGCCTGCACTAAAACGGGTCAAGCGCATCTCTTCACGCAACAAATCCGGCCCCTTCATGGGCTCTGAGTTCGCGTATGAAGACCTCAGCTCATTTGAAGTGGAGAAATACAGCTACAAATACCTTAGAGATGAGCCGATCAACGGGCTTGCCAGCTTCGTGGTCGAACAGTACCCGGTAGACAAACACTCCGGCTATACACGCCGTATAGCCTGGATCGATCAACAGGAGTACAGGGTACAACAGGTAGAGTTTTATGACAGAAAAGACTCGCTGCTAAAGACCCTAACCTACCACGGATACAGGCAGTACCTGCAGCAGTACTGGCGCCCAGACAGGATGCAGATGGTCAACCACCAGAGCGGTAAGAGTACCAATCTGAAGTGGCACGACTACCAGTTTCAGACCGGGCTCTCAACAAAGGATTTCAATAAGAACACGCTCAAACGGGCGCGCTAATGCTCCGCTGGTCGGCAACTGCTCTCCTGCTCTCTCTAACGGCCAGCACAGCAGGGGCATTCGAATTTGAGTTCAGCGGCAAAATTGGCGCTGAACTGCGGATATTCCAGCACGAGCCGCTCTATCCAGATCAGCAGACAACAGCCAATAGCTCCATAAGCCTGGAACCGGAGCTGTTCTGGAAGTGGAACAGTGGTGACGATACTCTACTATTCAAACCGTTTGTGCGACTGGATCAGCACGACCATGAGCGCGCCCATGCTGATATACGCGAACTACTCTGGACCCATGTAGATGGTGACTGGGAGCTAAAGGCTGGTCTAGGAATAGTATTTTGGGGAGTGACCGAATTTCAGCATCTGGTCGACATAATCAACCAGAGTGACTCAGTCGAAGATATAGATAACGAAGACAAACTGGGGCAGCCGATGATCGCCCTCTCACTAGTGCGTGAGTGGGGGATAGTCGATCTATTTATCCTGCCAGGGTTTAGAGAACGTACCTTTCCCGGAAGCAGTGGCCGCCTGCGTAGCGCACTGCTGGTCGACAGCGACCAAGCGGAGTATCAATCTACCGCCCAAGAGCAGCATACCGACTTGGCTCTGCGCTGGAGTCATACGCTGGGTGACTACGATATCGGCCTATCATGGTTTCATGGCACCAGTCGCGACCCGCTACTGCGGATCGGCAGCGACAGCGGTGGCGCTCCAGTTCTTACCCCCTACTATGAGCAGATCAACCAGGCCGGTCTCGACCTACAGGCCACCCTCGATTCATGGCTGTTGAAACTAGAGCTGATCTGGCACGACAGCGATAGCGATAACTACTGGGCGGCACAGGGTGGATTTGAGTACACCTATACCGGCATCTTTAACTCTAGTTCCGATCTAGGGGTGCTAATGGAGTATGGCTGGGATGAGCGTGGCAGCTCCAACAATAGCATCAACCAGAATGACCTCTTTATAGGTGCCCGCCTTGCTCTCAACGACGCCCCGAGTAGCGAGCTACTAGCCGGTATCGGTTACGACCTGGATCACCACAGTCGAATGTTTATACTGGAGGCGAGCCGTCGTCTCGGCGACAACTGGAAAATCAATCTGGATGCCCGCTTTTTTTACAGTAGTGAACCAACCCAACCAAGCTACAACCTACGTCAGGATGACCACCTGCAACTTAGCTTAGAGTATTTTTTCTAGAGTGGATTGAAAGAGCATCTAATTTATTTGTCGTTCCCGCGCAAGCGGGAATCCAAATTTAATCTGTGGTTTAAAAAAGCGCCATATTCACTCACTCTATCGAGCAAAATAAAATATTTGGAATTAGAACCTATAACCTGCTGATTTAATTGCAAATTACCCCATATCTAGTCAAATATCCTAGTTTAATAGTAGTTTCTCGCCTACTTGGCACTGTAACCTTTCGCCATCCAGCTGTGTTTCTGACATATAATATTCCATATATCTAAAACCATCCTGTTATTTGACATATAAAACAAAAGCGGCTATATTTTTGACATAATCTATCTCTTAAATCAAAAACATAGCTATAATTTGACATTAAAATGAACATTATTGATTTCAATGCTGGAATATACAAACAGCAATATAAATACAAAAGCTTTTCACCAAGTGCTATTAATCAAACTTGGGAGATAGCAGATGGTGAAATCCAACAGCTACTCAGCGATGCAGATAGGGCGTTAGGCGAATTAAATGCTTTTTCCCAGCTCGTCCCCGACGTAGATTTCTTTATACGTATGCACATAACAAAAGAGGCCACCCAATCAAGCCGTCTAGAAGGCACCCAGACTAATATGGAAGAGGCTTTACTAGACGAAAACAGCATTGGGCCAGAAAAAAAAGATGACTGGGAAGAGGTACAAAATTACATCGCAGCCATAAACAATGCTATTCGACAGCTGCACACTTTACCTCTTTCAAATCGCCTGCTTCGTGATACACATAAAGTTTTAATGCAAGGAGTACGCGGTAAAACCAAGCAGCCTGGTGAATTTCGTACTAGTCAAAACTGGATTGGTGTTAGTTTAAAAAATGCCGTTTTCGTACCACCTCATACAGATGAAGTTAATAACTTAATGAGTGACTTAGAAAAGTTTCTTCATAATAATGAGGTGCATGTGCCTCATCTAATAAAAATTGCTATTGGCCATTACCAATTTGAGACCATTCATCCATTTTTGGATGGTAATGGACGACTTGGACGTCTGATGATCGCCTTATATCTGGCTAGTCATGGGCTATTGCATAAGCCTGCTTTATATTTATCTGATTATTTTGAACGCAATAAAACTGAATATGTAGATAGATTAATGGCTGTGCGCGAGTCAAATAAAATGAAAGAGTGGCTGGTATTCTTTTTATATGGTGTACGTGAAACGGCAGAAAATTCTATACAGGTATTTAAAGACATAATTAAATTAAAAGAACAATTAGAGCGCGAAATCCTTCCTAATTTTAGTACGCGCAGACAAAATAATGCACGGAATTTAATGACATATCTATATCAAACCCCAATAACCAACATAAAAACAGTTTCTACATCACTTAACATCAAGACCAATACTGCTTCAGCACTAATAAATGATTTTGTGAAATACAACGTACTGCATGAGCTAACGGGTAACAGACGAAACAAAATATTTATGTTTAAAGAGTACTTGGTGATTTTTAATCGACGGCTTAATGACCAGTAATGTTATATGTTGGCAAACAGCATCTAACGCTGTACTCCTAACAGGAAAGTGCTCAATGCCTAGATTCAAAAGTAAAATCCAATCAAGCTAGCCCAAAACCTAAAAATCGGGTATCTTGCTACCATTTCCAACTATACAAAATATGGGGAAACATGAGCCAACCATTTGTTGCCGTTTTAATGGGATCAGATTCAGATCTACCGGTACTACAGACCACTATTGATCTACTCCAAAAACTGGAGGTCCCATTCGAGGCCAAGATTACCTCAGCCCACCGCACCCCGGATATAACTCACGCCTACGTTAAAGATGCGGACGAACGCGGCTGTGCTGTATTTATCGCCGCTGCCGGTCTGGCCGCCCATCTCGCAGGCGCGGTAGCTGCCGCCACCCTGAAGCCGGTGATCGGTATCCCGCTGGATGCAGGCTCCATGCAGGGGATGGACGCTCTCCTCTCCACTGTAATGATGCCCGGTGGCATCCCGGTGGCAACCGTCGCCGTAGGCAAGGCTGGGGCTAAAAATGCGGCTTATCTGGCTGCCCAAATTATGGCTCTAAGTGATCCAGAGCTGGCGACCCGCATCCGCGTAGAGCGCCAGAGCAGTGCCGATGCTGTAGTTGCCAAGGATGAGGCTCTACAGGAGGAACTACGGTAGTGTCCCCCTGGCGGCTGCGTGAGGCGGCTCGCTGTGTAGCCCAGG
>CBFDBF010000179.1:0-4171 GCA_965602975.1 uncultured Gammaproteobacteria bacterium
GAGAGGTAAATCTGGATATATTTGAGTTTCTTAGCTTCTCTCTAAAACCTCTTAAAGAGAACGATTCAGCCCTGCTAGAGCAGCTACGAGAGCGCTTTCTACAAGAAGAGATCAAACCGATAATCCCAACCGCGGCTGTCGGGCTAATAGCAAAACATCGCACCGCTGGCGACACCCTAATGATAATCACCGCCACCAACAGCTTTGTGACTGCCCCCATTGCCAAGCATCTGGGGATTGAGCATCTAATAGCGACCGACCCAGAGATGGTGGATGGTCGCTATACCGGTGCCGTAGCGGGTGAACCTAGCTACCAAGAGGGAAAGGTTAACCGCCTGAAACTATGGCTAAATGAGAATGGTGGCAATCTGGAGGGTAGCTTCTTCTACAGCGACTCACACAACGATATCCCGCTGCTAGAGCGGGTAGACAACCCAGTCGCTGTAGACCCGGATGACGACCTGGATACCTATGCCAGATCCCACAACTGGCCTGTTATTAGCCTTAGAGTCTAAGCCTTCACACTGCCTAGCATCCATCCCCCTATAAGCCTATCCCACAAGCGGGGGAGGAAGATGGGAGTATTCACATCTTGATCATAGGACCGTTAAATACAATCTCATCACTAGGCTGCTGCAGCGGCTGGTTAGATGGCTGCTCTATACTAACCCTGAATCGGCTACCGTCAGTCAATATAGTCGGTACTACCATGCTCTTAGAGCCACTATGCGGCAGCACTCCCACCGGCATCAGGTGGCCATCAGCACTCTCCATCCAGAGCTGACAAAATTTACCAGAAGGCAGCTCTGTCGGAGCCACCGCCTGCACCTTGAGATTAGACACTGTGTGATCTGCCGATACTATCCAACCGGCCTCTGACCGATCATTCATCACCACCAGCATGCGCTCCATCTCTCCTCCACCCTGCTGCAGCTGGGTTAGAGTCAAACTCAACATGATCACCGCACTGGCTGCTGCCAATCCCAGATTGCGCCAAAAACCTAGACTATTCCACAAACCAGATATTTCCGCTTGCGGATCTATTCGCTGCTCTAGCCTGTGCCACACTTCAGGTGCTGGCTGCACTGGCTCAACCGCCTCTAGCAGAGGATTCAAGCGCCTCTCCCAGGAGGCCACTTCAGCCTGTAGCTGGCGATCATCCAGCAGACGATCGGTAAACTCTTCACGCTCACTCGCAGACATTGTGCCCAGCACATATTCACCGGCCATATCTGTTACCGTTTCACTATTTTGTTGTGTAGTCATGGCTCTAAACACCTCCGCAACTGCTGTAGTCCACGACGGATCCATGTCTTAATGGTTCCCAATGGCGTCCCTGTCTGCTGTGCCAACTCCTCATGAGTCAACCCTCTAAAGTAGGCGAGAGCAATAATCTGCCTCTGCTGCTCCTGTAACTGCTGGAGACACTGCTGCAGTATCCTGCCCTCATCACTCTGCTGCAGACTCTCCAATGGCAACATATCTATATCCGTCTCCTCCTCCAGCTTTGCCGGATCATCCGACAGCACCTCTCGCCGTTGTCGCCGTAGCAGGTCAAGGGCCTGATTCCGCGCTATTGTCATCAACCAGGTCATAGGTAGTGCCAAATGTGGGCGGTAATCACCTGCCTTGTGCCAGATCTTTATATAGACCTCCTGTAGACAGTCCTGAGCCCAAGCCTCTCTACCTAATATACGCAGAATAACGCCATTTAGTTTCGCCGAGGTCAATTTATATAGTTGTTCGAATGCCTGGCGGTCATGTAGTGCAGCTGCAGCCAACAGCTCCTTTAGTTGCTCATTGCGTCTCTCTCTCGCCCTGTCTGACTCATCTGCCATTGTAGTCATATAAATCTCTACTAAAGATTGAGGAGGTTCTATCGTAACGAAAAACCTACCTACTGACCATCTATTGGCTCACCCATATACCCAGAAAATTTCAGCCACTGCTTACCATCAATCTCTATAATTCGTACGGTCTCACCACTCCCACGCCCCAAACCACCGATTACCGCCATATCTGCTGAAACCGGTTGCAACGGCACTTGGACAGGTCTGTCACTAAGGTGTGGGGCGCGGTAGTGCAGACAGAGCACACCATCTTGATTACCGATCCGTAGTCCAGTTATAGAGGCGTGTTTATCTGGGTTCATGGTGCGATATCGACCGATACGCCGTTGCCATCCATCATCCCATGGCTGCGGCTGAATACTAGCTCCCAAGACAAACTCCTCTCCATCCCTCTCTGCTACCAAAATAGATTGCTTACCCTTGCTACGAGCACGCAACCTCAATCCAGCAAGAGCCCGATAGGACGCTGGCAGGCTAGCGGTACTCTCTGGGGTTAGACCAAGGCTACCATCCTCAAACTGCACCATATCCAAAATACGATCAATAATACAAGCACAGAGTTTGGGATCATCTGAATCTATCATCAGCAGTCCCAGATCGGTGGCATATCTCCCTGCTGGGGTCTCATCTGCCTCTATCCATCTGTTGGCTGCCATCGGCATAGAGGGCCCATCTGGCCAATCCCTGATCTTTAGTGCCAGTGCCAATATAGTAGCGGCTAACTGCCTAGCTGCACGGCTGCTATTGGCACCATTAGCCAACACTACAACCCCCAGACCGTGCTCCGGCAGCAGTGCCATTTCGGCACCATAAAACATGGTACTGCCGCCATGGCGCACAACCCTTCCCAACATCTGGTTATGCTCAATAAACCAGCCAAGCCCAGGGGTCAAACCTAGCGTCAACTGATCTTTGGCCAGCTGTGGGATCCACATAGAACGTAGCACATCTCTGTTTATCCCCAAAACACTCTCTCGTAACAGTGCCGACAGCAGCCGACCTAAATCATTGGCACTAGAGAACAGCCCTAAAGCTGGTCTATCACGCAGTGGTGGCTTGAGCTCACGTTTACCGTTGGAGTGCCCTGACGCCAAGTTTGGCAATGTTATTTGTGCAGAGTAACTACTCCGCATCATCCCCAGCGGCTCAAAAATATTACGCTGCATGTACCCCTGAAAAGAGCTACCAGACCTATGCTGCAACAGGTGTCCTAAAAGGTTATACCCAATATTAGAGTAGCTATAGATACTGTCTGGGGCAAAGGCGAGATACTCATCCTGCAGCAGCTGGGTGACGTCGGTAAATGGTGTCTGTGTATACATACCCTTGCGTAGGTCGCTCGGTAGGCCGCTACGGTGGCTTAAAAGCTGCCGCGGAGTGATTGTGGGTCGCTCGCTAGTATGCGTACGAATAGAGAAACTCGGCAACTGCTTATCAAGCGCTCGATCCAGATCCAGCAGACCCTGCTGCTGAGCCAACACCACACCTAGTGCGGTCACCGGCTTACTGAGTGAACCTACCCGAAAAACCGTATCAGCATCTACCAAACTGCCGCTATCCACATCTGCCTGGCCAAACCCTTCAATCCATATCGGGCCATTACGATCAACTAGCGCTAAACTTACACCCTGCATTATCCCCCGATCCAGCATCCCCTGAATCAGTTTTTGTGCCTCGCTACGGATGGATGACATATCCCCCTGCGGCAAAACCATAGGCCGTAACACCAACTTATCCGCACCAAGCAGAAACGCTGGAATGGCAATCCATCCCAGCAGTATAACTGCTAATACTTTTTGTGCTCTATACATACAATGTGCTGCTATAAGGGGTTAATGCTCAACCCCTTTAGCTGCTGATCACTGTTACCAATCCAGATCGTGGCCAACATCAAGCAGGATGCTACCATAAGCATCATTGGTTCCCTGCCTCTTCACTGCAGCGCGGCTGACAAACCCTGCCTCAAGCGCTTTAGAGCCGCTGCCGATGCCAGGCTGTACTGCAGTAGGCGTCATACTAGTATCAGCATCACCACGATACAGATCGTTGTTGGCAACATCACCAAATCCTGCATAGATACCAGCGTGCAGTGTACTGGAGAGCAGTAGTGCGGTTGTAAGTAGTAAAATTTTCATGATCAATCTCCTTGGTTAGTTATATATGAATCGCAGTAAATGCGGCCTTCACATATCTATACGGAAATTGCCATAGTTTGGATTCAATCTTTTGCCACAAAGTTACCAGCCAGTATCTCCTGTGCCAGCGAATTCTCTAGCTGCTGCTGAATTGCACGCTTAAGCGGACGGGCACCATATACTGGG
>CBFDBF010000180.1:0-4169 GCA_965602975.1 uncultured Gammaproteobacteria bacterium
GGTGGGATATCTCGCCTGGAACGGCAATATGGACACCGCCATCGCCATCCGCACCGCGGTTATTCAAGATGAGACCCTGCACATCCAGGCTGGCGCCGGAATCGTCGCCGACTCCATCCCCAAGCTGGAGTGGAAAGAGACCATGAACAAAGGACGTGCTATCTTCCGTGCCGTGGCTCTGGCCGAGGCCGGGCTTGATCGCAACTCTGATTAAAGGCATCAAACCATGCTCTTGATGATAGACAACTACGACTCCTTCACCTACAACCTGGTGCAGTATCTGGGTGAGCTGGGGATAGAGGTACAGGTAGAGCGCAACGATAAGATCGACCTAGCTCAGATCGAAAAGATGCAACCGGATCAAATCGTCATCTCTCCAGGGCCGTGCAGCCCCGGTCAGGCCGGTATCTCGGTAGAGGTTATCGAACAGTTTGCCGGGCGCATCCCGATTCTTGGAGTCTGCCTGGGGCATCAATCGATAGGTCAGGCATTTGGTGGCAAAATAGTCCATGCACGCCGGGTGATGCACGGCAAGACCTCCCCCATCTACCACGCCAATAGCGGCATCTTCAGCGACCTTGAAAACCCCTGCACAGCCACCCGTTACCACTCGCTGGTGATTGAGCGTGAGAGCCTACCGGAGTGTCTGGAGATCACAGCCTGGACGCAGCTGGAAGATGGCTCTATGGATGAGATCATGGGGGTACGCCACAAAGAGCTGAATGTACAGGGGGTGCAGTTTCACCCAGAGTCGATCCTGACCGAACATGGGCACGATCTACTGCAGAATTTTATCGACAACCGATAGGAAGTTAGTATGGATATACAGCAGGCGATAAACCAGATACTGGAGCAACACGACCTAAGCTCCGCAGAGATGAGTGCGGTGATGCAGACCATCATGACCGGTGGTGCCACAGCTGCTCAGATCGGCGGTTTCCTCATCGGCCTGCGGATGAAGGGGGAGAGCATTGAGGAGATCGCTGCTGCCGCCAGCGTAATGCGTGAACTTGCGACCGGCGTAGATATAAGCGGGCTAGAGCATACTATAGATGTCGCTGGTACCGGTGGCGACTCATCCAATACATTCAACATCTCTACCGCCACAATATTTGTTGCCGCCGCTGCCGGCTGCCATGTTGCCAAACACGGCAACCGCTCTGTCTCCAGCAAATCTGGTAGCGCCGATCTGCTGGAGGCGGCTGGTGTCCATCTGGATCTAACCGCCAACCAGGTAGAGCAGTGTGTGCGTGAAGTGGGGGTCGGCTTTATGTTTGCACCGGGTCACCACAGTGCAATGAAACACGCCATCGGCCCACGCAAAGAGCTGGGGGTACGCACCATCTTCAACATCCTCGGCCCACTGACCAACCCGGCAGGCGTACCCAATCAACTGCTGGGGGTATTTAGCCAGGAGCTGGTCGAGCCGCTCGCCAATGTACTGCTAAAACTGGGCAGCCGCCACGTAATGGTGGTACACGCCAGAGATGGTCTGGATGAGATATCCATCGGTGATAAGACTGAGGTGGCCGAATTAAAGGACGGGGCCATCCGCCGCTACAGCATACAACCGGAGGATTTTGGGCTACAACGCAGCCCCATATCCGGAATCACTGTCAACAGCGCTGCCGAGAGTTTAGAGATCATCCAGTCGCTGCTGCATAACAGCCCCGGCCCGGCACGTGATATCGTCCAGCTCAACGCCGGCGCTGCCATCTATACCAGCGGTCTGGCTGACACACTGCAGTCTGGAGTTATACAGGCTGGTGAGGTTATAGCCAGCGGTGAAGCGGTTAAGCGGATGGAGCAGCTAGTAAAGCTGACTCAAGGGTTTGCTTGATTAATGGCTGAAGTAGCTGCAGAGGAGCCAGCAGATAGCCCTCTAACTGGCAAAATTGCAGTCATCCCGGCGAAGGCCGGGATCCAGAGAAACCAACCACATAGATTCCAGCTTACGCTGGAATGACAAAAACATAAGAGGCTCCTTAAGCATAATGACCAAAACGGATGTAGAGGAGACAGCAGATAGCTCTCTAACTGGCAATATTCCTGCTGGGCAGGCGACAATATTGCGTTGGTTGCTGTTTGTGGCTAGCGGTCTGTTGGTAGCCGGAATCATTCTGCCGATGATAACAATCTCAAAATTTGTTTTTATACAAAACTCCTTCTCAGTGCTATCAGGTGTAATCCAACTACTACATGATGGTCAGATAATCCTGTTTATTGTAGTCACCAGCTTTAGCATTATTCTTCCCATAATAAAGATATGGATACTGCTCATACTGCTATCCAAAAGGGCGACAGATAGCCCCAAAATACAGCGTTATCTACACCTGATGCATGAGTATGGGCGCTGGGCAATGTTGGATGTAATGGTGGTCGCAGTGCTGATTGTCACGGTCAAACTGGGCGCAATTGCCAGCGTTCAGGTGCATACAGGTCTGTTTGTATTTGGTGCAGCCGTTCTGCTGATTATGCTGATTACAACCAGAGTGGTTTACCTAAGGAGCCTGAGAGATTAATACCGTTTAGCCCCTCCCCCACTTGTGGGGGAGAAGTTAACCAGAGGCTCCCTAGGCGTGAGTTGCCCCTGCAACCTTGCATTTTATGCCCACATACCCTAAAAATAGGACAACTGCTGGTTCAGAACAGTCATAAGGAAGCCTTTTAGGATGAAAGCCAAGAAGTCGAACAACCCAGCCGAGAACAAACAGCGGATATTTGGCGGCATATTACAATATCGGTGCCAGCGGCATATTACGATATCGGTGCCGGCGTGATAACCACCTGTTATGTGTAAATAAATAATTCGATAGCTCTGGTCGAAAAGTATGTAATTCTACGAATCATAATATGCGAAGACTTAAGCAATCTGTAATTATAGGCGCTTTGATTGGAATAGGATTATGGGTGCTATTTCTAATTGCAGTGCTTGATACCTGGCATTTACCAAAGAACATTTATCTGCTGGGGCTGGTTAGCTTCTTATCATTTGCATTAACAACTGCTTTAATATCTTTCATATTCTTTTATGCAATTCCAACATTTGTTGTATATTTCACACTAAAGTATATGGCGGCAAACGATTGCGAGTCCATGCAAGATAATTTAAAAGAACACCATTTCTCAATGAATCTATGGTATAGATTGTTCGCTGGTCTTATATTTGCTGTCGCTGCGGTAATTGCAATGCCTGTATATAGTGTAGCCATCGCAATGTTTTCTGATGGGAACGTTCTTACTGTTAAAAAAATGTTTGGTTCTTTTTCATTCGGTGCAGTATTTTCTATTGCAGCCTTTTTGTGGGGCGCGTTTTTATCGTCTCGCTTTCATATATCAGATAACAAAAGCGCATTTTCCTTTGTTGCCATCTCGTTCCTGTGGGGATGCGTTGTAACCGCATTAACGATATTTTCCACCGGTTTTGTTATTGGGTTATTTGAATCCATAAGGCACATGGAAGTATCTTTGAAAGCATTTGAGTATGGTTTTTTTGTATGGGGATTAGGTACCGTATTTACTTTTGGCGTAGTGTATGTAGTCGGTGGTGCCGCAGGTGTGATCACAGGTATTTATTATCATCGAGTTCTACATAACAATGCAAATTAACTCGGATCGCAAATTCCGCTGCGCTTCATTTGCGCCCTGTTATTTGCGGCGTTATGTTTAATGCAAAATCATGAAGATACAATATATAACTACTGATATTGAATTTGAGTCACAACAAGATCTTAATGCTATTGTTCACGAGTTGGGCGACAAATTAGTAACACAATCTAATCAATGGGCAAACGATAGATATTTTGTTTCTCTGTCTGGTACTGGCTCTGAAATATATGAAGAACCAGAGCAAACTATTAGTGAGTTCTGCAATCTTATTGAAGGCCTATCTAAAGAATCCACAGAACTTTGGAAAGGCTGCACAAAAAGAATAGCTGATATTGCATTTGAGAGCGGTAGCGAGCCTAACCATATGACATACAATCTATCTTCAGGTTTAATTAACCGCATTGAGAAACTTGGAATTTGTGTCGCAATAACTATTTATCCAGTTGGAACGTATCAATTTGAAGAATAGTGAGCTAAAACATAACAAGCACATCAAGATCGTTCGCTGTCGCTCACTGGGACGCCGCAAACTGCGCGGCGCCCCTTATGTAAAACGTTAG
>CBFDBF010000181.1:0-4134 GCA_965602975.1 uncultured Gammaproteobacteria bacterium
GGTTACTCCAATATCGGTGAGCAGCATACGGGCATCGGCCAGAGTGCTGGTCCCCAGTTGCATCCCAAATACCGAGCTGTAACCAGCGCTATCCACAGTTACACCCCATGGTAGTTTTGGGTTTTCATCTGGTGCACGTGATGGGATTAACATGGCAATCAGTAAAAACAGCATGCTGCCTGCTAATACTATTAAAAACATCTTGCGTTCTGGCATGAGCTCAAAGGTCTCGGTTGGTGTGGGTTAGTGATCTATTATACCCTCTCTTGGAGCAGGTTTGGATCGATAAAATGCAGATATTACACTCCAGAGGATGGTTTCAGGTATTGGTAATCAAAACGCCTGCCACAGAGTGTAGAGGCCAAACATAATCACGCTGATACCGGCGATCCGGCGGGCGGTGTGGCTTCTGGCCAAACGAGCAGCGGCGCCAGCCAGCATTCCCATGGTTAGCAAGTTGGGCAGGGTGCCGAGGGCGAAGGCCAGCATCAACCCAGCCCCTTTGCTGGCACTGCCAGAGGAGACGGCGGTGATCAGCATGCTGTAGACCAGACCACAAGGGATCCAGCCCCAGATAATGCCGATCACCAGAGCCTGTTTGGGTGACTGCACCGGCAGTAGCTTGCGGCTTATAGGCTCGAGTCTCTGCCATAGGTGGCCACCTATCTGCTCTACTCGATTCAGAGGAGTCATCCACCATCCAGCGAGGTAGAGACCGAGCAAGATCATGAATATCCCAGCAACTGTCAAGAGCACACGCTGGGCGACCTGGATCGGCATCAGCTGTGCCAATAGTACCCCCATTCCACCCATGATCGCCCCTGCAATCACATAGCTACCGATACGCCCCATGTTGTAGGCTAACTGGAATGGAACCATGCTGCTGATCTGGCGGCGTTTGGCCTCTGGTAGCCCAAAAGTGAGTGAGCTGACAATACCGCCACACATGCCGACGCAGTGCACTCCACCTAGCAGACCCACCAGGAATGCACTCATATATGGTAGCCACAGTTCAGCCAAATGGATGCTCCTGGGTTATTTGAGCAGCAGAGCGGCGGCGACTCTGCGCCCCTCTGCCAGTAGGATCTTGTAGGTACGGCAGGCCGCGGCACTGTCCATGATCTCTATACCTATGCCACTCTGGATTAGCGGCTCATAGAGCTCAACCGATGGGAATATCTGCCTCTCCCCTGTGCCCAACAAGATGACATCAGGAGCGAGATTTACCAGATGGGTAAAATCCCCCGGCTGGAGATCATCTATAGAGCTTGGCCGCCATCTGTCGATCTGGTCTGGAAGCAGGAGTATGCTCTCTGTGTATGTCTGACCACCGACCACAATTTTGCCAGGATCATAGGCGGAGATGCTGAATTTACTGTCATGATTGGCTAAAGATAGCTGCATTTTTTTACGATACAGCAGGTGCGCGCCTCTAGCCAATCATTTTTAGGACATCTCTATTTAATGCTTTGACATTTTGCTGTTAGATCAGATACCTTAGTCGCTTAATATGTTCGAAATTTTAGTTAGTAGTGATAATTTTGTTATCCCGTAACAGGTCTGGATCCAGTGTAGTCAATGAGATGGATGCCAGCCTACGCTGGAGTGACGGGTAAACCAGACGTTTTTTAATATAATACTGACTTTATATAAGGGCCACACGTGTCAATACCAGAGATGGAAGAGTTTCAGAGAATCAATCGGTTACCACCGTATGTTTTCAATATTGTTAATGATTTGAAGGCGGCGGCGAGGGCACGTGGTGAGGATATTATAGATTTTGGTATGGGCAATCCAGATCAGCCCACCCCACAGCACATCGTCGATAAGTTGACAGAGGCGGCTCAGCGTGGGGATACCCACCGTTACTCAATGTCACGCGGGATTCCGAGATTGCGTCGGGCGATTTGTAACTGGTACAAGGAGCGGTATGCGGTGACTCTTGATCCAGAGAGTCAGGCTATCGTCACTATCGGTTCCAAAGAGGGTCTGGCCCATCTCTCACTGGCCTGTGTCGGACCTGGTGATTCGGTGCTGGTACCCAATCCGGCCTATCCTATCCACCCGTATGGCTTTGTTATCTCTGGGGCAGATATTCGGCATGTGCCGATGGTTCCGGGGGTGGATTTCTTCAGCAAGCTGGAGGAGACCATCAAGGACTCATGGCCACGTCCCAAGATGCTGGTGCTCAACTTTCCGGGTAACCCTACTACTCAATGTGTGGAGTTGGATTTTTTCGAGAAGGTTGTAGCTATAGCCAAAGAGCACAACATCTGGGTGATCCACGATCTCGCTTATGCCGATATAGTGTTTGATGGTTACAAGGCTCCATCCATTCTGCAAGTTAAGGGAGCAGAGGATATTGCAGTAGAGTTCTTCTCCCTCTCCAAGAGCTACAACATGCCTGGCTGGAGAGTAGGTTTTATGTGCGGCAATAAGACCCTGGTTGCAGCACTGGCACGGATTAAATCCTATCTGGATTATGGCATGTTTACTCCGATCCAAGTAGCAGCAATCACCGCTTTGGAGGGGCCACAGGAGTGTGTTAAGGAGATTAGTGATCGCTATGAGCGGCGACGCAATGTCCTCTGTGATGGCTTGAATGCAGCTGGTTGGGCGGTAGAGCGTCCTAAGGCGACTATGTTTGTCTGGGCACCTATTCCGGAGCAGTATAAGTTTATGGGGTCGTTAGAGTTCTGTAAGCGGCTGCTGCAAGAGGCGAAGGTTGCGGTATCACCAGGGATCGGGTTTGGTGAGTATGGTGATGACCATGTGCGTTTTGGTCTGATTGAGAATGAGCATCGTAGCAGGCAGGCGGTGCGAGGTATCCGTGATATGTTTCGGCGGGATGAGAAGTCAGGTTTTCTGGCCGTTGCCAAGAGTGAAGGGGAAGAGAGTTGAAACCGGTTAATATAGGTCTATTGGGTTTAGGTACCATCGGTGGTGGTACGGCACATGTTCTGGCGCAGAATGCGGATGAGATTGTCCGTCGGGTTGGTCGGAGGATAGAGATCACACATGCAGCAGCCAAACAGTATAACAAGGAGATAGAATCGGTTCTGGACCGATCTAAAATAACAGATGATGCCTTTGCCGTAGTCGATAATCCCGATGTGGATATAGTTATCGAGCTGATCGGTGGCTACTCTCCAGCTCGTGAGCTGGTGCTACAGGCAATTGAGAATGGCAAACATGTGGTTACCGCTAACAAGGCGCTGATTGCACTGCATGGTGATGAGATATTTGCCGCAGCAGAAAAACGTGGAGTTATTGTTGCATTTGAGGCAGCAGTGGCTGGTGGTATCCCAATCATTAAGGCTATGCGTGAAGGGCTGGCCGCTAACCACATAGAGTGGGTGGCTGGTATTATCAACGGTACTGGTAATTTTATCCTTACCGATATGCGCGACAAGGGGCGAGCCTTTGCTGATGTATTGGCAGAGGCGCAGGCGCTAGGTTATGCCGAAGCTGATCCTACTTTTGATGTAGAGGGGATTGATGCAGCCCATAAACTGACCATTCTAGGTGCTCTCGCTTTTGGTATCCCTCTACAGTTTGATCGGGTCTATACTGAGGGTATTTCAGCTATTACCCAGAGCGATATCACCTATGCTGAGGGGCTGGGTTACAGGATTAAACATCTGGGTATAGCTCGGCGGACAGAGCAGGGGATTGAGCTGCGGGTGCATCCCACCTTGATCCCAGAGTGTCGTCTGATAGCCAATGTCGATGGGGTTATGAATGCCGTTCTGGTAAAGGGCAATGCTGTTGGCCCCACCCTATATTATGGTGCCGGAGCCGGAGCTGAACCTACCGCCTCAGCAGTGGTGGCCGACCTTATAGATATAGTGCGGGCACAAGATTCTACTCCAGAGGGCAGAATCCCCTATTGTGGGTTTCAGCCAGATGCGTTGGTAGATCTACCGATTCTAGATATAGAGCAGGTGGAGAGCTCCTACTATCTACGGATAGAGGCGGAGGATCGGCCCGGAGTCACAGCAGACATCTCTGGTATCTTGGGAGATGCAGATATCAGTATCGAGGCGATCAAGCAGGAGGAGCCTGCCACTGGTGAGAGCCATGTGCCTCTGGTCATGCTGACCCACCGGGTAGTTGAGGGAAAGATGAATAGCG
>CBFDBF010000182.1:0-4120 GCA_965602975.1 uncultured Gammaproteobacteria bacterium
ACTGCAAACGGATTAAAAAAATTATTGGGTATTGGCAGCGATAAAAAACCTAAACGGCAAGGAGTTGGAAGGGGTCAAGATTCGCGTAAAAAAGGCAGAGTTGAAACAGGCTGTGGGGGATAGCAGCGCTCAATGAGAGTGTAGAGTTAACCGCGAATGATCCGTTTAATAAAACCCAAGGTCAGATGGTAATACTCGTTAATATCTAGAAACAGTTGTTCTCTGGTGTTGGTTTTATTATCGGTCGTTGGGTCTATTCTGTTGACTATTGGGTTTGATCCGGTCTAGCTCTGAGCCGTGATTGCGATTAACCTTCAGACCTCTTTTCTAACCCTGCCATTTGGTTTTGCCCTCTTCTATCTGCGTGGTGTTGCCACGCCATAGGTGACTACTGTCCGGATTTACCGTGGAGTCATCCTGTTTGTCATCATACAGCTCATTATGTTGGGGCTACTTGCCTGATAGCTACAACTGGCAACCTGGCTGCTAGGGGGTGATAAATGGGTTAAGTTAGTCTTGATTACATAGATCTTCATGGATTGATTCACCAAGGTAGTGCACGTAACTCATAAGCCGTGTGCTGCATCGGGTCGATGCTGATTGTCTTGCGGGTATATGTGCTTACCGCCAGCGCCTTGCTCTCTCTGACCAGCTCCCAACTGTCGGTTGTTGGGTGTTTGCCCCACAGTTCATAGCGGGCGTTGGGTTTCAGGATGGTGGTAACCAGGGTGAGCCTACTGCCCTGGTAGCTCACTTTGGTGCCAAATGGACGCGCCAGTGGCTCACCGACAAAGACCCCCTCTCCCGGCCAATGTACTGATTTCCAATAGGCTTCAATCAGTGTCGCACCACCAAAATAGTAGCTTAGCAGCAGCGAAGCTCGAGGAAACTTTAGTTGATAGTTGCAGGGTTCGGATGATGTTCCGTAGCTGCCGGTAGCTCCCCCCTCGAGCCAGCGCACGGCGCTCATCTGCCCGCTGCCGTCAAGATATCCACCTGCTGAGGTTAGGTGATCAGCAATAGCACCAGGGTGGTAGCTATTGGTCGCTAGGTCTGTAACCTTGGTAAGGCCGGTCAGATAGAAGAGTACCTCCTGCTGGTTTCTGATTACGTTATCGCCACCACCGCTGGAGTTGTCGATATATGCACTAATAATACCTCCGGGGCGATCCCAGTTTTCTACCGTCATCTTAAAATCAAACCAGCGTGCACTCCGCGTCTTGTCACTGGTGCGTATAAAGTATCCCTTGCCGGTTGGCAGGGTGTTGTCTGCCAATAGACCGCGGTCGACTAGCGCCTTGCCGTGGAGGAGGTCGACTGCGGCAAGCATCATTGTAGGTCGAATTTTGTGGTCGGAGAATGGGCGTGTCGATGAGCTGTCATAATAGGCAGAGGCGGTGGTGCTGCTGCATGGTTTACTACAGTATTTGCTTCGGTCAAAGCCGAGGGCGAAGGCGGAGGTGATAGATTGGCACTCGACACGGTAGGGCTTGAGCCAAGCTAGTGCAATAGCTTGCACTTTATGGTCGAGGGCTCGCTCTACCTTTGACTTGATGGTAGCAAAGGTTGTAGCACTGATCTGTGACTGTAGAGGTAGTTCAACTCTGATTACGTTGGCGCTCGGAATCTTGCGCCTGCTCTGGTAGTAAGCACCAAGGGCTACGCTAACCGGATCATTGCTGTTTATTATCAGTGCCAGCTCATTGGAGGCTATAGAGCTGCGTGGCAGTGTTACTGGTGGCTTGGGTGGAATTAGGCCATTGGTGTTACCTGGAGTATGTGCCAACTAAGGGTCTACTTTGAGGACTGTATCCTGGTCTTGTCGATTGACATCCAGGCCGGTTGGCGCGCCTTCATCAGAGCACGCCGTAATGAGCAGACACAACCACAACCATGCAGATGATCGGAGTAATGGATATAGCAGCGGCTCTTGCAAGTAAGTGCACGCCATGCTGCTCTAACCGTTTGGTTTGTACATCGATAAAATCAAGAACTTATCCAGATTGCTGCCGTGCGGAGAGGGCAGTTAGTAGTAGATGCAGTGCTTGCCCCCGATGGCTGAGGCGGTTTTTTACCTCGGGATCGAGTTCGGCAGAGGAGCAGTTCTCGGTCGGTACCCAAAACAGCGGGTCATAACCAAATCCGTTATCGCCTTGGGTGGTGGTGAGGATGCGCCCCTCCCAAGTGCCCTGGCAGATGATCGGGGTGGGGTCTGCGGCGTGGCGCATATAGACCAGTAGGCACTGAAAGCGGGCAGTGCGCTGCTCATCGGGTACTCCCTGTAGCGCCTCTAGTAGTTTGCTATTGTTGGCTTGGTCAGCGGCGTCCTCTCCAGCGTAGCGGGCAGAGTAGATGCCGGGGGCGCCTTGAAGTGCATCTACCTCGATCCCGGAGTCATCGGCAATCGCGGGCAGGCCGCTGTGGTGGGCGGCATTGCGCGCTTTAAGGATGGCATTCTCTATAAAGGTGAGTCCGGTCTCCTCTATATCTTCGATTTCAAGCCCTTTTTGGGGGATGACTTCGATCTTCTGAGTAGATAGAAGCTGGTTTATCTCCCTAACTTTGCCAGCGTTGTTGCTGGCTAGTACGATGCGTTGCTGCGGCATATCTGCTGTTTCCTCTATGTTTGATAGGTTGGGCAACTACCTGCCTGCCGTGTACAATCACCCTATTCTATTGCACAGGTACCGCCCGGTCGATGCTTGAAGTCATTAATCTTGAATGTCAGCGGGGGGATTGCCGCCTGTTTAGTGGGCTTGGATTTACCCTGGAGCAGGGTGAACTGCTCCATCTGTATGGGCATAATGGGAGTGGCAAGACTACTCTGCTGCGTACTATCTGTGGTCTCATTCAGCCGACCGAGGGTGAGGTGCGCTGGGATGGCGAGAGTATCCACAGCCTGCGGGAGGAGTTTAATCGTGATCTGCTATATGCTGGCCATCTAAACGGGATCAAAGATGACCTGACCGGGCTGGAGAATCTACAGATCTCGGCACAGCTTGATGGGGTGCCGATCAGATCAGAACAGGCGTGGGATGCGCTGGAACAGATGGGGTTGCGCGGGCGTGAGGATCTACCGGTCAGGGTGTTGTCGCAGGGACAGAAGCGGCGAGTTGCTTTGGCGCGGCTGCTGCTGAATCGTTGTCGCCTCTGGGTGCTGGATGAGCCTTTTAGTGCGCTAGATAGTGCGGCACTGGAGCTGTTGCAGAGGGTAATCCGCGGGCATATAGATAGTGGCGGGATGGTTATCCTTACCACCCATCAGGAGGTGGAGCTTACCAGTGGAGAGGTGAGACGGCTACAGCTTGGCAAGCAGGGTGGGGTGGTCTGATGTTTACTACCATGCTGACAATTATTCGGCGGGACCTGACTCTGGCTATGCGGCGGCGGACAGATATCTTTACTACGCTGTTCTTTTTTGTGATTGTGGTTAGCCTGTTTCCGCTGGGGATCGGCCCGGAGTTGGATACCCTGCGGCTGATTGCGCCGGGGGTGGTTTGGGTGGCGGCGCTATTGGCATCGATGCTGGCTCTAGAGCGTCTATTTGCAGTTGATTTTGCCGATGGGGCACTGGAGCAGATGCTGCTGACACCACAGCCACTCTCGCTGCTGGTGCTAGGTAAGATTGTGGCTCACTGGCTGGTGACCGGGCTGCCTCTAGTGCTGATATCACCACTGCTCGGTATACAGTATGATCTCTCTAGTGAGGCGTTGTGGGCTCTGGTTGTGACCCTGTTGTTGGGGACTCCGGCGTTGAGTCTGATAGGTGCTATCGGTGCTGCTCTGACCCTCGGTCTACGTGGTGGTGGGGTGCTGGTCTCCCTACTGGTGCTGCCGTTGATGATCCCAGTGCTGATCTTTGGTGCCGGGGCAGTTGAGGCTACGGTCTCTGGTCTGGGGGGTGAAGGCCATATCTTTATGTTGGCCGCTATTGTGGTGATGACACTGCTGTTGGCGCCGCTGGCGGCGGCTGCGGCACTGCGGGTTTCAGTTGAGTAAGCTGTTTTTATACTCCCCACCCCAACCCTCCCCACTGGTGGGGAGGGAGCAGTGAGGTAGATTATACCTCCCCCACGTGTGGGGGACACCTATAGGGACATAGGTGGATGGCGTTAGCTGG
>CBFDBF010000183.1:0-4091 GCA_965602975.1 uncultured Gammaproteobacteria bacterium
TAGAGCTCTGCCAGCTCTTGGCGCGGGGTGTCGCGGAAGAACTGCTGTGACTCTTCGCTGGATACCGGATAGCTCTTACCAAACCGGCAGAGCAGCATCGCCTGCTGCATCACTGTGGCGGCGGCAGCATTGGAGCTGGCTGATAGCATCCAGTCGAGATACTCCCATAGCGTGGCCTTGTCTCCTAGTCGGATGGGGCGGCGGGTGATACGGTTATTCTCTGGGTTCCAGATGCGTACCGTGTGGCTATCGTGGTGGATAAACTTATCGGCGGTGACGATGCTCTCTTGCAGTACCCGCTTGCGCGCCGCGATATCTTGCGGATAGATGTCGGCCAGCGCTTGAAACAGTGCCAGTGCGACCACCATCTTGCCCACGCTGCCGACATTCTGGGTCATGTCTCCCCGGTGCTCTGCATAGCGTGGATTGGCCGGATCGCTTAGATCCAGCACTGCAATACCGTAGCGGCTAAGGTTGCCACTAAGTAGTCGTTTGATCTGTTTGGTCAGCTCTGGGTTGGATGTTGGCAGGGTCAGTGATTTTTCGCTATCGAGTAGCCGGATATCTACCTGCTGTAGCGGTAGCAGTGCACCAGCAGGCTGCTTGCGTCCACGGATTAGCCCCTCATGCGCCAGGCGAGAGCCCTCTACTCGGCGAATCCCGGTCTCCTCGTAGGCATCTAGAGGATAGGCCATCAAGGGGTTAGATATGGCGGCCAATACGATTAGCGCTGCTGTATAGAGTGTGTAGTGTAAATGTCGTCTCTTAATAGTCATCTTCTGACTCCCCCTCCTGACCTCCCCCACCAGTGGGGGAGGGAGCAGAGTTATAGTGTTGAGTGTGCGGTTGGGTGTTATGTACATATATTTGTTCCTTGTTAAGCCTCTCTTCTGACCTCTTTTCCTGGTCTCTCCCACCAGTGGGGGATAAACCGATCCCCTCCCCACCAGTGGGGAGGGTTAGGGTGGGGAGTATAAAATAGATAGCAGTTATGGAACCTCTTGCATCGCCACCTCAACTCCATATGACTCCTTTAAACCAGCATCCATCTGGTTCAAAAAGTTGCTTCCCCTGGCCCGTTTGCTCTCCAGAAATGGGCGGATCTGAAACAGTTTAAGCTTGCCATCCAGAAAACCAAACTCTATATCCGCCGGGACAGTTTTACCCTGGTCATTGACCACGCTGGGGAAGCGTTGTGGCAGCCCCTTGTGCAGCTCGATAAGTTGTTCAATCTCAGCTGGAAGCAGGACTGTGTCAGAGCCGCTTACCGGTAGCTTGCTGACCCCGCCCTCCGCCAGCGGCTTGCGCCGGATCGAGGCGGTGGCCTGAGCTAGCAGCCGCACCTGGCCATCTTCTGTATTAATGCGCAGGGACTCGGCGGCCTGTCCATCTACTGCTCCACCGACTCCCTCGTTGACCGCCACCGAGAGCCAGCCACCATCGCCACTATCTATATCCTGAGTGACCATTACTCCCGATTTATCCGCCGGTACACTCCGCAGTAGCAGCACGGCGGGATAGACGTGTTGTGGCAGCTCCATATGGTTCTGACGCCAAGCGTAGGCACGGGCGCTAAAGGGTGAGGCCCAGACTCTCGAGATGGCGGTAAGTATATTGTCGAAACCAACCGCATTGGGCACGGTCAGGTTCAGCCCCGCACCGGTAAAGCCGGGTAGATCCTCCACGTTGGTGTCGCTGCGGACAAACACGCCGTAGCTGCCATCTTTGCCAAAGGCCTGCTGCATGGCGGTGGCCAGCTCGCTGCGAAATTTGTCACCGGGATCGGCATCTCTGATCCAGCTCTGTAGTCGCTGGCGAAATTTGTCGGTGGCCTGCTGCTGCTCACTGCTGCCTTTAGGTAGCGTACGCAGCATGGCGTACTCTGCCACCATCCAATCGAATACACTTTTGCCCTCACCCTCCAGCGGCTGCTCCAGTAGCTCTCGAAACAGCCCAAAGGGGATGGCTAGACCCTCTGCTACCGCCTCTGGGTAGTGGTGTTTTAGTTCTCCCAGTTTGGCCGCCTTGGGGCCAACGCTACGTCCTGAGTCGCTGGCTCGAAGGCTGCTTAGGGGTTTGAATTCATGCTGCTCCAGATCCAGCTTTTTCAGATCTGGGCGGATCACCGCATCCCCTGTGCTCTGCTCTTGGCCAAACACCTCCTCCCACTGCCCCTCATCCAGCTCCAGCCGCACCGAACCGGCGGGGCTAACCGCCAGTACTACCGGCTTGCCATCGTGTGGAGTGAGATTGGATTGCAGGCTGCTATCTATGGCTACATTGGGGATGCCAAGATTACGTGCCAGTAGCTGTATATGGGAGAGCGGATTGCCCTCCCCTAGGGTGAGTATCCCGGCTACCGGTGGTAGATCTGAGACCGTCTCTGGCAGCAGATAGATGCCGTCAGCAGCAAAATCGGCCACACTGCCCTGCTTGGCAGAGGTGTGCAGAGTGCCACGGGATAGCCCCGGATTGAGGCCGTGCAGACCGGCGCCGATCTCTGCCCCCAGCAGGTGGTGCTGTACTCCGGAGAGCTTGTTGGCATCCTTCAGCAGACTATCCAGCAGGTTGGAGAAGAACAGTAGCGGGCTGCCGCGGAGCCGATCCTGGGTAAATAGATTGGCCAGCGGCTCTATCTCGGAAAATTTGGCCACAGCCTGATGGAGATGTAACTCTAGCCCCTGTGCCCCCCAGCCTGGAAGCCGAGAGAGGTAGTCTAGCTCTTTTTTGTATAGTCCTAGAGAGACAGAGTCGCCACCCAGTCGCCCTATACTGGTACTCAGGGCGCTACGTTGGCGTTGGCTGATAAGGCCGCTGCCGTAGATGGCATCGACACTACTCTGGAGCCACTGTAGTCGCTGTTGGCGGGGGCTGGTGGATAGCTTGTCACGCAGCTTGGTGGCGGTGACAAAGTGCTCATTCTCTAGACGTATACTGAGATCCAGCGCATTTAGCCGCAGGCTCCCTCGGCTGATACCGGCGGCAAGAGCGCTGCGCAGGGCTACCATAAGTCGTGCAGTGACGGCGTGGCGGCTGGTGCTGGAGCTATCGTTTTTTAGTGCCTCTATCGCCTGCTCTAGCTGCTGTTTTAGCTCGCCCTGAGCCAGCGGCAGTTTGCCTATATAGTGCTGGAGCTGCTGTTGCAGGGGCTGCTGCCGAAATACTCTGGTGATATCCTGAGCCAGCTTTTTGTATCTGGCTCTTAGCGTGGGTTCGCCCTGTTTGGCTGCATATTGACGCACCAGAGCGGCATGGTCAGGGCTAAGGCGGCCATGGATGCGGTTGCGGAGTGGGTTAAAATCGGCGTCTTGATCAGAGAGGGAGGCCGAATCCTGGCGGACCCGCTGTACGGTGGCGCTGTCCGCTCCATGGGGCAGTAGTTGTGCCCCCATCCGTAGTAGCGGGAAGCGCTTGCCGGTCCACTCTCCCTTACCACTGAGAGCCTGGAGCAGTTCTCGTGCTCCACTGCGCTCATCTTCTTCTTGAAAAGCACCTCTATAGCGGCGTGCTCGGCGCATGATCCAGCCACTATCCTGCGCTATTAGAAACTGCTCCAGTAGCATGTGTTGGAAGCGGGTACGGTGATTTGGCAGGGCGAAAAAGGCGGCTGGCTCTATCCCCGCCATAAAGTTGGCGATAAAGTAGCCATCGGCACGTAGCTGTTTGGTTTTTTGATTCCACTCACCATGTTGGTTACCGCCACCACGTTCGCCGCAGGCATATGGCTTTGGAGGCAGCACTGAACCATCCTTGCAGAACCAGCGGATGCGGTTGAACGGCCCCCTGGGAGCCTGTTTCATCTCCTCGATCCAGGCACGATACTTGGCGTTGCTGGATGGGCTGGGGTTAGAGCTGGCCAAAGTCATCTGGGTAGTTAACAGGGTAGCCAGCAGCAGCCCAATAGATAAAATTCTTATCATATAGATCTCCTTACACCGATACATGGTTATAATAGTTTAAATTGTATCTTAAATCCTCGCTCTGTGGGCTCCTCCCACTCCCTCGCTGTAAATGGCATCGGCTCTCTCCTATTCCACTGGCGGTACCGCAACAACCTGTGGCGGCGACCTGATGCCAGGGCAGCGCAGGAG
>CBFDBF010000184.1:0-4053 GCA_965602975.1 uncultured Gammaproteobacteria bacterium
ATTGCGTCTGTTTTAGCGTATAGGTGCTTGAGAAGTTCAAGAACAAGGAGAAGACAGCAACAAATAGCCAGCTATTTGTCAGGTTTTCAACGAAGTTGTTGAGTTTTTCAAGTGCAGAGAGACCAAACATGAATTGATAGATGAGCCCCTTAATCGTAGAGTTAATATTATGCATCATGGTTCTATCATGCTCGACCTGGATGGCTTGGCTCTAACAGCAGAAGAGAGGGATCTACTGCTGCATCCCTCTGTTGGAGGGGTTATTCTGTTTAGTCGTAACCTCTGCTCACCAGAGCAGATAAAGCAGCTAACAACCGAAATACACAATCTGCGCAGCCCCCAACTACTGATCGCAGTAGATCAAGAGGGGGGGAGGGTGCAGCGCTGCCGGGATGGTTTCATCCATCTGCCACCAGCCTCATGGTTTGGTTCTCTATACGAGCAGAATAGTAAAAAGGCACGTCAAACAACCCACTTGGTTGGCTGGCTGATGGCCTCGGAACTGCGCTCAGCCGGGATCGATTTCAGCTTTGCTCCAGTACTAGATTTGGGACGACCGGTCAGCTCGGTTATAGGTGATCGTGCCTTTCATGAGAAGTCATCTATTGTTATAGAGCTGGCCAATTCCTGGATAGAGGGAGTACATGATGCAGGGATGGCCGCAGTTGGAAAACACTTTCCTGGTCACGGTGGAGTGGAGGAGGATTCACATCACACTCTGCCACTAGATAGTCGACAGCCAGAAGAGATCTGGAGAGAGGATCTACTACCATTCAGACGCATTATAGACTACGGTCTGGAGGCGATCATGCCTGCCCATGTAATCTATACAGAGGTCTCTCCAGAGCTGGCCGGTTTCTCTAACTACTGGCTACAGCAAGTACTGCGCAAAGAGCTTGGGTTTCAGGGGGCAATCTTTAGTGATGATCTAACCATGGCTGCGGCGAGTCAAGCTGGAGATTATCCACAGCGGGCTCAAGCGGCCCTAGATGCCGGCTGTGATATGCTGCTTGTCTGCAATAATCGAGAGGGTGCAGTAGAGATCTTGGATGCAGTAGCAGATGAGCAGCATCCAGCATCACAGATGCGCCTGATCAGGATGCATGGCCGCCATTTTCCGGAGCATGCGGAGATACAGCTAGATCCACGCTGGCAGATGGCGCTGGAGAAAATATCCATGTATGACGAGTCACCGTCACTCTCATTGAATATATAGAGAAAAGCTATGAGTATAACCGCCACCGAGGCTCAAGCCGTCTATGGACGAGCCAATCAACTATACAGCCTGGATGAGACCGAGGCAGCCATGGCACGCATTGCTAGTGAAATAACCGAGCGTCTGGAGCACTCCGATCCAGTTGTACTCTGTGTGATGAATGGTGGCTTAATACCAGCAGGACAACTGTTGACCCAGCTAGATTTTCCCCTGCGAGTAGATTATCTACACGCCACCCGCTATCGGGAGCAGACTATAGGTAGCGATCTACACTGGATAAAGCGCAACAGCGAGCAGTTAAAGGGGGAAAATGTTCTGATTATCGACGATATCCTGGATGAGGGTATCACCCTGGCCGCAATCGTAGAGTTCTGTCGCAGTGAGGGAGCCGCAGAGATCTATACTGCTGTAGTGGTGAAGAAGCTACATAAGCGTAGTAACGGCTTTCAAGCAGATTTTGTAGCACTTACAGCAGAGGATCGCTATCTATTTGGTTACGGTATGGACTATAAGGGGTATCTACGCAATGCTCCTGGTGTTTTTGCAGTCAATAATAGTGACGAATAGGTGTTACATTAAGTTTTAGAGACCCCATAGACAGTATAGGAAATAAAACATTGCAAACTACTCGAAAATATGGCAAATATAGAGCCATAATAATAATCAAATAGTATATAAATCAGTATATTAGAGCATGCTAACGTTAATGCATGCTGATAAAGATAGAGGGCTGTCAGCCTCAAGCAACAGGAGAAGATGAGATATGAATACTATAGTTGAGTTCAGAGATAGGCATGATGAGATAGTAGGATCCATTCACGATATGCGTTCTATGCTCCAGCCTGAAATTTTAAAGATCAAACCAAATGCCAAAACAGCCCACAAGATGCTCTGCTCTCTGGGCAAGAAGGTAAAGGCACACTTCAGTGAAGGGGATAGGGATCTATATCCTCAACTACTCACTGATAGCGATGATAAATGCCAAGCGATGGCATGGAACTTCATCAGTGGAGAGACCTATCTACGTAAACAGTTTGATACTTACTACAAACGTTGGTTGAAGGACTGTAGTTTTAACTTCTCTATGGATTTTATGGAGCAGACGCACGAACTACTAGATCTGATTGAGGTCCATATAGATCGTGAACAGACTGTTTTGTTGCCATATATTGAGCGAAAGGGCGATCTCTTTGAGATAGAAACTAGGGCTTAACCTAACTTTTACTCAACGGGAGAAGTTTTTTGCCTGCAAAGTATGCCACGGGTTACCATGGGGTTCTAACACCCTAATATAGAGGTAATAATATGGCTGCTGAGTTGGCAATAATAGGTGGTTCTGGTCTGACCGCCATGGAGACGTTGAAAATCACTCGACGTGAGGTGGTGCATACCCCTTATGGAGAGCCATCAGCACCTATAACCTTCGGCATGCTGGGCAGCACTGAAGTGGCCTTTCTGCCGCGACACGGTATGGGTCATACCATCCCGCCTCACCAGATTAATTACCAAGCCAATTTATGGGCAGTCAAACATATTGGGGTAAAACAGGTGTTAGGGGTGGCCGCTGTCGGTGGCATAACTGCAGATATGCCACCAGCATGTATTGTAATTCCAGACCAAATCATCGATTACACTTGGGGCAGAAAACACACCTTCTTTGAAGATGACCTCAACCATGTTACGCATATAGATTTTACTCGGCCATATTGTCAAGAGTTACGGTTAGCTCTGCTGGATGCCGGCAGAAAATTAAAGCATCCAGTGATAGCTGGCGCTACCTATGGAGCTACTCAAGGGCCACGGCTAGAGACGGCCATGGAGGTTGATAGGTTAGATAGAGATGGGTGTGATATGGTAGGGATGACCGGTATGCCTGAAGCGGCCTTGGCGAGAGAGTTAGAGCTCTGTTATGCTAGTTGCGCCGTAGTGGCTAACTGGGCTGCTGGTAGAGGAGAGGGTGGATCGATCACCATGGCAGAGATCGAACGTAATCTGTTGTCTGGTATGGAACAGGTACGAGAACTTATATTAAAATTAACTTTTGATTTCAAAGTCTAGAGGGAGAGGAAGATGATTGATAGTAACGAAAGTGATGCCCCAAAAAAAACATCACCAATAAAGAAAAAAACCGCACGTAAAAAAACCACAACAAAAAAGAGTGTAGTAAAAAAGGCGGCCGTAAAGAAGAAGGTTGGAACAAAAAAGGTACAGAAAAAAGTTGCTGCGAAACCGCAACCAAAAAAACAGAGTTCAGAACCAAAAACTGTATCTACAAGTGATGTTAAGAAGCGATTGGAAGATATGGGGGTCATGGCATCAGGCAGCATGAGCAACAGTAAAAAGGATAATCAATCAACAGATTTTGGGTTTAAAGCTAAGTCATTATTGGCCGTGGCGATTGTGGTTGTTGGATTTATGTTTCTCCGATCTATGGCACAGGATTCAGATCCCGGATCATCTGCAGCAGATAGTATATCTATAGCAGAAGAGAGTGCTGCAACAGCTGCAATAGAGTTGGATTCATTTACGACCCCGACAGTTACAGATGCAGACACACAGGTAGGGGATGACTCCAAGGGGATGATGGACTGGATAAAACGGCACGCTGGTATCGAACCAGAGGAGGAGGTCACCTCTACAGACAGTACCAATACGGTAGATGCCACATCATCTAATGATAGTGATGCTGCTACCACGGATACAATGACAGCTGCTCCTGCTCAAATGGGTGGAAGCCGCCACCCAATGCAGCAGTATCAACCTCCAGCTTTTGGCCAGTATGGAGAGCGGGTAGAGCAGCAAGAGAGTTCTGCTACCGATATAAATAGTCGTGCCAA
>CBFDBF010000185.1:0-4033 GCA_965602975.1 uncultured Gammaproteobacteria bacterium
CGTCGCAGGAGATTAAGGGTAGCTGTTGTTAGAACATAGGCTGTAAAATAAATGCACCCCATTGTTTTTTGATCGCGAGGCTCAATAATCTATCATTTCGTCATCCCGCACAAAGGCTAGGAGCTTAATTCTATGTCGACTCCTGTACTCGACTACGTCGCAGGAGATTAAGGGTAGCTGTTGTTAGAACATAGGCTGTAAAATAAATGCACCCCATTGTTTTTTGATCGCGAAGTTCAATAATCTATCATTTCGTCATCCCGCGACTTGATCGCGGGATCCAGGAAGGAGCAAAACCATGGAAAAGGATTTCTACGTCTACATAATGGCGAGCAAAAAAAACGGCACTTTATATGTCGGCGTAACATCAGACTTAGTCAAACGCGTTTATCAACACAAAAACAACCTAGTAGAAAGTTTCACCCAGAAGTATGAGGTCCACACACTAGTCTATTATGAACAACATTTCGGTGCAGAGTCAGCAATAAAAAGAGAAAAGCGCCTTAAAGAGTGGCAGCGCAAGTGGAAGATTGTACTTATTGAAAAAAACAACCCGGATTGGAATGATTTATACACCGAGATTACTGGATCCCGCGATCAAGTCGCGGGATGACGGCAGTTTAAAAATAATCGGCCCTGCCTAAACCACCGCTTCTCTGATAACCTCAACAAAATACAGGGAATGACCTCTTTGCTGGATGCACAAAACCCAATTCCACATCTCTGCCAATTGGGTGTTAGCTTTTGAACCAAAGGCGCTTCGCTGCATATTCCAATATTGTAGCCAGCAATTTCATCAAAATAATCACACGTTATGATTCGGAAGGTGAGAATCCATGAAAGAAGTCAGAACATCAACACAGGAAGACTTCCTTAAAATACATCCTTCGCTATCAGGTGTTGACCCAACGAATAGAATCGATTCTGACCCAAAATCCCTGAACCGTGATGAAGTTGAAGCCCTTCAAAACTTTCTAACAGACCTCTGCATGGATCTAACCATTTACATGGAGCTGTTTAACGAGAAAGATAATATTGAAGAACTTAATAAATTTAGCGGGATTATTTTTTCAAAAATTGAACAGGCCTATTTGGAAAGAATATGTTTAAAGTTCGCAACGCTAATGGATCCGCCAAAGTCTTATGGAAAAGAAAATCTCTCATTTGAAAGGTTTATTCAAGAAACTAAATCCGAAGTTCTTCAAGGTATATATAACGACATTGAATTGTTTTATCGTGATTCTGGTATAAAAGACTGGAGAAACAAAGTTTTAGCGCATGCGGACTTATTAACTTTTGTAAATAACTCCATTAATCTAAATTTCGAATGCCACGAAATTGATATGATTGTGGCACGATCCCAAGAATTTGTGGATTTGATCTGTGCTCCAACAACCACAACCGATCACAGAGTCGTATTGCCATACGGAAGTGATGTTAATTCGTTTGTGAGTGGCATTAAAAAATTAAACAATGAAAAATCATAATAATAACGTCAATTTGACCTCGTTACGCTGAGTAATCAGGGACAGACCACGGTTTCTTCTGAGAGAAATGGGGCACAATTTTTTTTCGCATCCCACGTTCTAAAAACAACCACCCATAGACCTCCTCCGACGCAGCCGAGTACCGCAATCGATACAGGTTCAGGCCCAAAGGGGCGCCGCATGGACGCGGCGCCTCCAGCGAGGGATAGGGATATCCCTTCGCTGGAGCCCCTGAAGCGGTGAGGAACGGAGGGTACCCGAAGGACAAGTCGTGGAGTGTCATTTTCTTTCGCCTATTTCTTTTAGACAAGTAAAAGAAATAGGCTCGTAGCATTTGCTCGGAAAAAGATAAATGCTCTGTGGCTTAAGAGCTACGAAACTAACCACCGATACTATCAACATCACCCCTTCACCTCCAAGGGGGAGAGGAAGATTGATCCTGGGTTCCGCTATCAAGCTGCGAAATTTATCACCTGAACTATCTGGATCCCGCGGTCAAACCACTGGATGATGCAAGCTCCTCACCCAGTTAACCGCTCAAAAATGCGAAAACCGGCGACGTAGGTGCCGACTGCTGAACCGATAGTGCTAAACAAAAACACCAGCAGGGTACGAGAGACACGGTTGTGCCACCAGCCTTTGGGGTGGGTGGTATCGTGACGCAGGCTACTAAAATCGCCCACCCGTGGTTTGCGTAGATAGATCTCCGCTGCCGCAGTCACCATACCGGCTCCGATGGTAGGGTTGAGTGAGGTAATAGGGGCGGCAAAAAAGGCAGTTATTATGGTCAATGGGTGAGCTGCGGCCAGCAAAGCACCGAGAGCTGAGAGGGTGCCGTTAATCAGCACCCAGTCGACTACCAGGCTCCAGCCGAGCTCACTGCTACGGCTAAAACCGAGCGCAAAACCGACCAAGATCAGAGCCACGATAATCCATGGGATAATCTTTGGCCAGCGGCGTGGTTGCGGCAAAGAGTCTAGCTTGGCGATGCTCTCATCGGGTGCATCTATCCCCTGCTGCAGGTAGCGCCCTATCCCCTGCATATGGCCAGCACCCACTACAGCCAGAATATTGTTGTATCCCTCTCGTTGTGACTCCTGAAGCAGCCGCGCCGCCATGTAGCGATCCCGCTCATCGATCAGCGGCAGGTATAGATCCTGCCGATCTTCGGCAAACTCGGCAAAGGTGGTCTCCAGAATATCACCCTTTTTTAGCTGTTCAATCTCCTCCTCGGTAACCTCCTCTTTGGAGAGCAGGGAGACCACTAGACCAGAGAACAGCCCTAACCGCTGCCACCAAGGGACATTGGCAGCAACCCGTTTCAGGGTGACCCCAATCTCCCGGTCGATCAACAGAACCGGGGAGTCGTGCTCATTGGCATAGTCGATCGCTGCCCTCTGCTCTGCCCCTGGCTCGATCCCAAACTGCTCCGCCAACCGCTGCTGATAGGCCCCCAGAGCCAGATTGGCCGCCACCATGCTCGCCTTGCCCTCTTTGAGCACCTTAAACAGATCCATCTGCGCCATCGCTTCAGGATTGGTGACTGCTTGATAGCGGCTAGGGCATAACTCCACCGCCACAGCATCATACTCCCCGCTGTTTAACAGCTCCTCTACCTTATCGGCACTCGCCTGAGACACATGGGCCGTACCCAGCAGGGTCACCTGCCCACTATCCAGCCGAAAACTGCTCAATGGCTCACTCTGCTCCTCACTCATCCACTATCCCCGCACCTGCCAACTGGCAAAAATGGGTATATGATAACAGGTTGTAAGAGCACTAGCCCAAAGCATGTTAGTCGCTTATTATTACACCCATTACTAATCATGGAGAAACAGAACATCATGTATAAAACGATTAAAATCACCCTGCTGTTAACCATGCTACTACTTGCAGGCTGCCAGAGCATGGGCGAAATCAAGGCTGACAAGGAGCTAAAGGCCACCCTGCACCTCTACGATATGATCCTACGCTGGGGGCGCATAGAGAAAGCCTACGGTATGCTCCAGCCGGAGCTACTGGCCAAGACCGTAATACCCAGCGGTTTTGATAATATCCGAGTGCTCGGCTATGAGGTGATCTCCAGCCCGGCTCGGTTGAGCGAGACCAGCGCCACCCAGACCGCAATGATCCGGTTTGTCTTTCGTGATCGACAGATAGAGAAGCAGATCATGGATCAGCAGTTGTGGGAGTACGACCTAGAGAGCAATACATGGCTTCGGGCCAACCCTATTCCTGAATTTAGATAGATGGTAAGACCATTTACAGATATATTTTAGACTCCCCCTCCTGGCCTCCCCCACAAATGGGGGAGGTATAGTGGTTGTGCCCACAAGTGGGAGAGGTATGGTGGTTGCCCTCACGGGTGGGAGGGTGATTCATACTATCCCCTCCCCACTAAGTGGGGACGCTTACAGGGAAGTAAGCGCTAGGACAACGCAGGAGCAGTCGCCTACAGGGGTGTAGGTGAGGGGAGTGAGCTTGCCTATATGGATATAGGTAGTAGGGCAACGCAGGAGCAGTCACCTATATGGACATAGGTGAGG
>CBFDBF010000186.1:0-4001 GCA_965602975.1 uncultured Gammaproteobacteria bacterium
ATTGTACTTGTATTCGTAACAAAAGGGTTAGCTATAGCCTAGGAGGCAGAGGATGGCGCCAACTCTCTATCCCCCGTCTGTAGGTGATGCTAGGGGGTGGAGTTTGAAATATGGAGGATAGTTGCCGAGCCAAGAAGCTGACTAGTACCAAAACCTACACTATGGATAGATGTCCGGTATGAAGGTCTGATCAGAAAACGGCGGTCGTACATAACCTACGCCATCCTCTCGCTTCGGCAGGACAATCGGTTCAGGGGTGAGGTCTTGATACGGTATCTCACTTAGTAGATGGGAGATGCAGTTTAGCCTGGCATGTTTTTTAATATCTGATTTCACTACATACCACGGGGCCTGTTTGATGTCGGTATGGGCAAACATCTGGTCCTTTGCCTTAGAGTATTCAACCCAACGGGCGCGGGATTGTAGATCCATCGGGCTTAGCTTCCACCTTTTGTGCTCCTCTTTGAGGCGGCTCTGAAAACGGTTCTCCTGCTCCTCATCCGAGACCGAGAACCAGTATTTAATCAGGATAATACCGGAGCGCACCAGCATACGCTCAAACTCCGGGCAGGAGCGTAAGAACTCCTGGTACTCCTCATTGGTGCAGAAGCCCATCACTTTTTCCACTCCGGCACGGTTATACCAGCTACGGTCAAATAGTACGATCTCTCCGTTAGCAGGCAGATGCGGCACATAGCGCTGAAAATACCACTGGGTCTTCTCTCGTTCGGTCGGTGCCGGTAGTGCGGCTACGCGGCAGATGCGGGGATTTAGGTGTTGGCTGATACGCTTGATCACGCCACCCTTGCCAGCAGCGTCCCGCCCCTCAAAGATCACCACTACCTTCAGCCCCTTATCGCTGACCCAGGCCTGTAGCTTTACCAGTTCGAGCTGGAGCTTGAATAGTTCATCTTCATAACGTTTCTTGTTGATCTTTTTTATTTTCTGTTTTTTGCCCATGACTGCTCCAGTTTAGGTTGCTGTTTGTAGCCCATCCTTTTAATGATAGTAGATATTAAATGGTTTGGGCAGGGGGTAATAGGTTGTGCTTTGCTTGTTACTCCTCCACCGGCTCACTGAAGGAGCAGTCCTGTTGTGGACAGACCTTTTCGGTGCCACGGCGTTTGGTAGTCTTGAGGGTGAGGATGGCCCAGCCACAACTTGGACATGGCTCGGCCAGCGGTTCATTCCAGGTGGCGTATTCACACTTGGGGTAGCTGGAGCAGGAGTAGAAGATCTTACTGCGGCGTGATTTGCGTTGCAGCATGCTGCCTTGGTTGCATTTGGGACAGCCAACACCAGTATCCTGAGGTTTTTCCAGCGGCTCTATGAAACGGCACTTGGGATAGCTGGAACAGCCGATAAACTTGCCATATTTACCGCGTTTTATTATCAGCTCTGAGTTGCACTCTGGGCAGCTACGGCCCTCGACGGTCTCTGGTTCAGCCGCTGTTTTGCCATCGCTATTTAGATCGCGGGTGTAGTCACACTCTGGGTAGTCGGTGCAGCCGATAAAGCGGCCATGGCGACCCAAGCGGATAGAGAGAGGCTTGCTGCACTGGGGACAGGCCTCATCCATCGCTTCGTGGGTGACATCGCTGCGCTGTACGTTCTCTTCGGTGTGGTCAATGCGCTGTTTGAACGGCAGCCAGAATTTGTGTAGTAGCGGGATCCACTCCTCTTCGCCTCGGGAGACGGCATCCAGCTGATCTTCCAGGTTGGCAGTAAAGTCATAATCTACATACTGGGCGAAGTATTTAGTGAGGAAACGGTTGACTACCCGCCCTACATCGGTCGGATAGAAGCGCTTCTTCTCCAGCTCCACATACTCTCTGTCTTGTAGGGTAGAGATAATGGAGGCGTAGGTAGAGGGTCGGCCTATGCCGTGCTTCTCTAGAGCCTTGACCAGACTCGCTTCGCTGTAGCGGGGCGGTGGTTCGGTGAAGTGCTGTTCGGTACGGATCGCTTTTAGTTCGACCTCTTCACCCTCTTCTAGTGGTGGTAGTAGCTTCTCGTCATCGGCCCCCTTCTTGGCATCATCTATCCCCTCCATGTAGACCGCCATAAAACCTGGGTTGGCGATCACCGAGCCGTTGGCACGAAATATATTGCCGGAACCACAGGAGAGATCGGCCGCTACGGTATTGATGGTTGCGTGGATCATCTGACAGGCGATAGTGCGTTTCCAGATTAGCTCATATAGGCGAAATTGATCTTTGGTCAAATGACTTTTTAGATCTGCTGGCAGGTTGCGAGAGGAGGTGGGTCGCACCGCTTCGTGTGCCTCTTGAGCATTTTTCGCTTTAGTCTTGAATTGGCGTGGTGACTCCGGTAGGTTGTCTGCGCCGTAGCGCGTGCTGATGTAGTCGCGTATCTCCTGTAGTGCCTCATCGGCTAGATGCACCGAGTCGGTACGCATGTAAGTTATTAGACCTTCAGCTCCACTGCCAGTATCTATCCCCTCATATAGCTGCTGGGCGGTGCGCATGGTGCGTTGGGTGGTAAAGCCGAGTTTGCGCGCTGCCTCCTGCTGCAGGGTGGAGGTGGTAAAAGGGGCAGCCGGGTTACGTCGCCGCTGCTTTTTCTGGACCTTTTCAACCTGTAGCTTGCCTGCCGCTGCCGCTATCAGGGCGCGCTCTGCAGAGGCTGCAGTGTCACCATCGGTAATGGAGAACTGCTCCTGCTTCTCTTCTTTGTATAGGGTTAGTTTGGCGCTGAATTGATGCTTCTCTTTAAGTAGATCGGCCTCGATACTCCAGTACTCACGCGGCTTGAACGCCTCGATCTCCTCCTCCCGTTCGGCGATCATGCGCAGGGCGGGACTCTGCACCCGTCCGGCGGAGAGTCCACGGCGCACCTTCTTCCAGAGTAGCGGGGATAGGGTAAATCCGACCAGATAATCCAGCGCACGTCGCGCCTGCTGGGCATCGATTAGATCGGTTGAGAGTTCACGTGGATTGGCTACTGCATCCTGTACCGCCTTTTTGGTCACCTCGTTAAAGACTACCCGGTATACCTCTTTGTCCTTGAGGTGACGGCGTTTCTTAAGTAGCTCATATAGGTGCCAGGAGATCGCCTCACCCTCACGATCCGGGTCAGTAGCCAGATACAGGGTGTCGGACTTTTTCAGTGCTTTGATGATTGCCTGTACATGGCGTTCATTGCGCTCTATCGCCTGATACTTCATGGCAAAATCGTTATCTGGATCGACGGCACCACTCTTCGGTATCAGATCGCGCACATGACCGTAAGAGGCGAGGACATGGAATCCTTTGCCTAGATACTTTTTGATTGTTTTCGCTTTGGCGGGAGACTCAACTATAACCAGATTCATCGTGATCTATTCTGCCCTGCTTAGTGAATGAAATGGGGTTGTTCGCAGTAGATGAGCTCTTCCATCTGGTTGAATGCGATCTCTTGGCCTGGCTGATTCATCAGCACTATCAATACCACCCATCTTAGCTCGTCGATACTTATGTGTGGGTTATTCAAGGCGATAACGCGTTCGATTACCAGCTCGCGACTGCTCTGATCGAGAATGCCGTGCCGCTCTAAAAACATCAGCAGGCCGCGGCAGGCTGTATCCAGCCGGAGGATCTCATTAGTGCTAAATGCCCGAAACGATTTTGTTGTTTGGGGGCTATACTCCTGCTCTAATTGTTGCAAAGCGAGATCATCCAGCCACCTGAATGCTCGCTCTACCTCTTGCTCAGGAAAGCCTGCGGTTACCAGCTCACTCTGTAGTTCGGCTTGATCTGATGGTGGGGGTTGGTCGCTATCCGTGTAGGTCTCATACAGGTAGATTAGTATGTCGACAACATTTTCGTTCATGTTCAGCCCTTGATAGGTATGTTTTTTCCGGTACGACAGTAGCATCCACCGGGTGCAGAGGAGAGGTAACCCTCCAGTTCAAGCAATAACAGCATGGAGGAAACTTCCTCTGCGGTCAATCCACTCTGCTCTATAAGTTGATCTATTGTAATAGGGTCGAATTCTACACA
>CBFDBF010000187.1:0-3986 GCA_965602975.1 uncultured Gammaproteobacteria bacterium
CTGCACTACGGCGTTTTGTGTCTAGCTCCTGGGCCAGCTCCAGGTAGTTTGAGCGTAGGGCTGCCACCTTCTGTTCCAAGGTCTCTAGATCGGCTCCTGCATGCTCCAGGGAGTTCAGTTCAGTCTCCAGTCTGGTCAGTAGTTGTGGCAGTTCACGCCCCTTGCAGTGGTGTTTCCGGCTGAGGTCGTGGATCATGGATATTCGCTGTTCTATCTCCTTTAGCCTCTCTGGATTGGGGGCGATACCATCGATATAGTGGCGTAGGGCGTGTCCCGCCTCCTGTACCTGTATGGTGGCATCGGCCACCATCTGCTGGGTCTCAGATAGGTTGTGGTCGCTGGCGGTAAGCTCCTCTAGTTCGCTGCTGGCACCAGCCAAGGCATCATGTATGGATGGCTCATCATCATATAGTTTGATTAGGAGCTGTCCTGCCCCATCCTGGAGCCTGCTGGCACTGCTCAGCCTTTTGTGCTCCTCATCTAGCTGCTCTAGCTCACTCTCGCTCAGGTTCAGCTGTTGTAGCTCACCGACTTGATAGCGCAGCAGCTCTAGTCGTTCCGAGCGGTCGCTGGACTCTATCCGTAGCTGTTTTAGCCTCTCTGCCAGGGTATGCCACTCTGTATGGAGTGTGGCTAGCTGCCGACGGATATCGCTGTGGAGTGCAAACTCATCTAGCAGGTCGCGCTGCTGTTCTCGCTGCAGCAGTGATTGGTGGGCGTGCTGTCCATGGATGTCCACCAGTAGATTTCCCAGCTCTTGGAGAAGTTTTATCGGAACCGGGCTGCCGTTGATGAAGGCACGGGAGCTGCCAGCCTGTACTAGAACACGGCGCAGGATGCACTCATCACCAGATTCGAGCGACTGCTGCTGGAGCCACTCTGTCACTGTTGGAAGCTTGGTCGTGTTGAAGATCGCCGTGATCTCAGCACGCTCACAGCCGGTGCGTATCATGCTGTTGTCGGCACGCTCGCCCAGGGCGAGGCCCAGGGCATCTATGAGGATAGATTTACCGGCGCCGGTCTCACCGGTGAGTGCGGTCAGGCCTGGATTTAGCTCCAGCTCTAGCGTGGAGACTATGGCTAGATCTTTTATATGGATTTGGTTTAACACAGATCAGGCTCGGTATGCGCTCCAGCCAAGTTTTGCCCGCAGTAGATCAAAGTGGTCGTGCCCCTTGGGGTGGATCAGTCTGATCATGTTTTGGTGTTTGCGTATGAATACACCACCTTCCGCTGGCGGTATGTGGCTTAGACCATCGCAGGTGATGCGTACATGGTCGCGGTCGGTACGGTCGCTGATAATGACCTCAATCTCGCTGTCGCCGTTTACTATTATCGGTCGGTTGCTTAGGGTGTGGGGGCAGATCGGTGCCAGGATGGTTGCATTGAGGCTCGGCTCCACGATGGGGCCTCCACCGGAGAGGGCGTAGGCGGTAGATCCGGTCGGGGTGGCTATGATTAGTCCATCAGAGCGTTGGGTATTGACGAAATGTCCATTTACATAGGTCTCAAACTCGATCATCCGAGCCATGTTCCACTTGTGGATCACTACGTCGTTGAATGCGTTTATGCGCTGGTCACCGAGCGTCGCCTGTAGCAGGGAGCGGCGCTCTACCTCAAACTCCCCATCCAGGATTTGATCAATGGTCTCCAGCATATTATCGGGCGATATGTCGGCCAGAAATCCGAGGCGTCCCAGATTAATCCCCAGTAGTGCTATGGAGTAGTTAGTCAAACTGCGTGCGGTGTGCAGCAGGGTGCCGTCACCACCTATTACGATGGCTAGATCGCACTGCTCCCCGATCATCTCCAGCGGGGCTGTAGCCAGACCATGATCAGCCAAGCGTAGAGCAGTCTCCTCTTCCAGCAGAACCTCACACTCACGGGTTTGGAGAAAGTCGCTGAGAGCTAGCAGGGTGTCGCGAATATTGCTATCCCCATGTCTGCCGATCAGGCCGATAGAGTTGAATGGTTGTGTCATTTTTAAGCCTGGCACCATAGTTATAAGAAGTGTGAGGGTGAATTTAGCACGGCTTCAGGGTGTCGCCAAGGTTGGATTGCATAGCTGAATGTAGCTTGAATATAGTCGCCTGAATTATTCGATTGTTCGC
The DNA here is from genome assembly GCA_965602975.1 of uncultured Gammaproteobacteria bacterium. Classification (GTDB taxonomy): domain Bacteria; phylum Pseudomonadota; class Gammaproteobacteria; order Chromatiales; family Chromatiaceae; genus CBFDBF01. Next base: position 2,112 of record CBFDBF010000187.1, read on the forward strand.
TTGAAACTTGGATAACCGCCCCCAATATAGGGTTTGATCTAAACATATGAGGTGAGCAGGGGTATGGAAAAAGAGCAGGAATTGGATGATATGCCGGCTATAGAGCAGGATGAGTCAGCAACAGAGGGTGCTAGCGTAACTGATGTTAGAGGTGAGGATATGGCTCTGTTGTTGGAACAGGCTCGCAACAAGGCGGATGAGAATTGGGATCAGTTGGTGCGTGCCAGGGCTGAGCTGGATAATCTGCGCAAGCGCCATCAGCGTGATCTGGAGAGTGCCCATAAATTTGCACTGGAGAGGTTTGTATCTGAGCTATTGGCAGTGCATGACAGCATGGAGCTGGGATTGATTGCTGCTCAGGGCGCAGAGGCAGATTTGGATAAGCTGCGTGAAGGTGGAGAACTAACTATTAAGTTGTTCAATGATGTACTGGAGCGTTTTAGTGTGGCTATGTTGGATCCAGAGGGCGAACCATTTAATCCAGAGCTACATCAGGCTATGTCGATGCAGCCACGGGATGACCTGCCAGCCAACACTGTATTGGCAGTGATGCAGAAGGGCTACACCCTTAATGGGCGCCTGGTGCGTCCAGCTATGGTGGTGGTATCGCAACCGACTACAGAAAAAATAGACGAACAGGCTTGAAAATAGCAGGGTTTTTCCCCATCTATGGGGTAACTTAGTAAAACAGAAATTTTTAGTGGAGAGATAGAATCATGGGAAAAATTATTGGTATTGACCTTGGCACCACCAACTCCTGCGTAGCAGTGATGGAGGGTGATACAACCAAGGTAATAGAGAATTCAGAGGGTGATCGTACTACCCCCTCTATCGTCGCCTACACCGCTGATGGTGAGGTGCTGGTTGGGCAGTCGGCAAAACGGCAGGCGGTAACCAATCCACAGAACACACTCTATGCCATCAAGCGTCTGATCGGCCGTCAGTTTACAGATGATGTGGTACAGCGCGATATAGAGATGGTTCCGTATAAGATCGTCAAGGCAGATAATGGCGATGCTTGGGTGGAGGTGAACGGCAAGAAGATGGCCGCTCCAGAGGTTTCGGCCAAGATCCTGCAGAAGATGAAGAAGACTGCTGAGGACTACCTTGGTGCAGAGGTGACTGAGGCGGTTATCACCGTGCCAGCCTATTTTAATGACTCGCAACGGCAGGCGACCAAGGATGCTGGGCGTATCGCTGGTCTGGATGTGAAGCGCATCATAAACGAACCTACCGCTGCGGCTTTGGCCTACGGTATGGACAAGAAGCGTGGTGACCAGAAGCTGGCCGTATTTGATCTGGGTGGTGGTACTTTTGATATATCCATCATCGAGATCGCTGAGATAGATGGTGAGCATCAGTTTGAGGTGCTCTCTACCAATGGTGACACCTTTCTCGGTGGTGAAGATTTCGATATGCGTATTATTGACTATCTAGTTGATGAGTTTAAGAAGGATCAGGGGTTTGATCTGCGTAACGACCCACTAGCTCTACAGCGGCTTAAAGAGGGTGCAGAGAAGGCCAAGATTGAGCTGTCTTTGAGTCAGCAGACCGATATCAATCTGCCCTATATCACGGCAGACGCGGCTGGTCCAAAGCACCTTACCATGAAGTTGACCCGTGCCAAACTGGAGGCTTTAGTGGATGATTTGGTGCAGGGCACCATTGATCCATGTCGTACCGCGCTAAATGATGCGGGATTGAGTGCCTCCGAGATCGATGAGGTTATCTTGGTCGGTGGACAGACCCGTATGCCTAAGGTGCAGACGGTAGTTGAAGAGTTCTTCGGCAAGGCACCGCGCAAAGATATGAATCCAGATGAGGCGGTGGCTATCGGTGCTGCTATCCAGGGTGGTGTGCTCGGTGGTGAGGTTA
>CBFDBF010000188.1:0-3962 GCA_965602975.1 uncultured Gammaproteobacteria bacterium
AGCGAGCCAGGATCCACCGCACTCTGCTTTATCTTGGCCGTAAACAGCGAGTAGGTGCTCTTCTCCATACTTTCCGGATCATAGCGAAAATAGCTGGTCATAGAGCCTTGAGGATCAACATCAACCAATAGAGTACGCAGCCCGGCACTGGCCAGCAATCCACCCAAAGTTACGGCTGTTGTGGTTTTACCCACCCCACCTTTCTGATTAGAGATGCTCCAGATCTTCATCCACCACCTCTAAGCCCAGCCTGCGGTGCAGTCAATATAATAATAGCCACCCGTCTATTCTTCTGCCTCCCCTCTTCACTGCTATTGTCACCCACCGTCTGATACTCACCATAACCTATGGCTGACATCCTGGTGGCATCTACTCCAAACCGGGTAAATAGATGCACCACACTGGCTGCCCGTGCTGCAGATAACTCCCAGTTGGAGGGGAATGCAACCGTCTGGATGGGCACATTATCGGTATGCCCCTCCACCTGGATCTGATTAGGCAACGGAGAGAGGATGGCGGTCACGTTGCGCAGCGCAGTGACCGCATCACGTGACAGCCTGGAACTACCACTCTCAAATAGCATCTTGCTCCGCATCTCCACCTCAATCCCACGCTCAGTTTTGATGATATTAACTAGATCCTGATCTATAAATGGATCCAGTGCTGACTGCAAGTTTACGATTGTCTCATCCATGCTGGGAAACAATGGATCGCTATCCGGCTGCGGCAGTGGCTGCTGTTCCTGATCTAGCTCCTCTGGCTCCATCTCATCTTGTACTGCGCCTGCCTCTACATGCTCACTTTCTAGCATCTTATCAGTAGCCGCTAACTCTGCCTCCGCCCCAGCATACTCACCCTCTGCTGGAACCATAGTACGTACCTTCTCTCCCACTTGAATTGGATCGAGACTACGCGCTTCGGTAACAAATGCGTCAGTTAAGGTGTTAGATAGCACTCTATATTTTCCATCATTAACTGAAGAGATGGAGTACATCACTACAAAAAAGGCGAACAGCAGGGTAATAAAATCGGCGTATGAAACCAACCAACGCTCATGATTCTCCGGCTCTATATGTCGTCTCTTGCGTGCCATTTATACATTTCCACCCTCATTTAAGATAACCCTGCAGTTTGGTCTCTATATACCGTGGATTCTCCCCCTCGGCGATAGAGATAATCCCTTCAATAATCATCTCCCTATAGTGCGACCTATCCATAGCAATGGATTTAAGCTTGTTGCCAAATGGCAAGAGGAATAGATTGGCTAAACCAACGCCATAAATCGTAGCCACAAAGGCTGTGGCAATACCGCTTCCAAGACGACTTGGATCGGCTAGGTTCTGCATCACATGAATCAGCCCCATCACCGCCCCGATGATACCTATGGTTGGTGAGTAGCCACCCATGGATTCGAACACCTTAGCCGCCTGCATATCATGCTGCTCTCTGGTATCCAGATCGACCTCCATAATACTGCGGATCACCTCCGGCTCACTGCCATCAACCAGCAGCTCCATGCCTTTGCGAATAAACAGATCTGGTTCGAGCTCGGTAATCCTCTCCAGCCCAAGAAGCCCCTCCTTTCTAGCTACTCCACTCCAAGTGACCAACTTCTTGATCGCAGGAACAAGCTCTATATTAGGCGGCATAAAGACGCTACCTGCGGTCCGTATTGCATGCAGAAATACTGATATTGGAGTCTGCAACAACATGGCTCCAATCGTCCCTCCGGATACGATCACTATAGCCGGCCCATTTAGCAACGCATCAACATGGCCACCTTCCATGGAGTTACCCACCAAGATAGCACCGAAGGCCAATATAACTCCCAAGATGCTTAAAGGATCCACCTCAGCTCACCTTACCCACCGCTGGGCCTATATTATCCAGCGGCATGACCAGATCTGAAATCCCAGCACGCTCTACTGCCTGTGGCATGCCGTAAACCACACAACTCGCCTCATCCTGAGACCAAACTGTAGAGCCACCCTGATGTAACAGTTTGGCTCCCTGCATACCGTCAGACCCCATACCGGTCAGTATTACCGCAAGGACGGAACTTGGGAAAATCTTTGCAGCTGACTCAAAGGTAATATCTACGCAGGGGCGGTATATCTGGCCTTGACTACTCTCCTCTATATTGATGGTTACACTACCTCGCCGCCGCCCTGCTAGTAGCATCTGTTTACCCCCTGGTGCCAGATAAGCGTGCCCAGCTTGCAATCTATCTCCACGTGCTGCCTCCTTGACACTAATACGGCATAGACCATCCATACGCTCAGCAAAGGTAGGAGTGAAACTGGCCGGCATATGTACTATGACTATTATGGGTAGTGGAAAACTGCCAGGCAGCGCAGACAACAGCTTCTGCACCGCAATCGGCCCGCCAGTAGAGGCTCCGATAGCGACCAAATCATAGCTACCAGATTTTGGTGTGGCCGCCCATGCTGCCGGCAGCGACTTGGAGCGCACATCTCTAGTCACTGCCGAAGAGGATACTCTCCGTGCCCTTTTAGGCGCCAGCGCCAATACCCGCTGCACTAACATCTGCTCTAGCGAGTCACCCCCCTGCCCTCTACCTCCAGGCTGCTTGGGCAAGAAATCTACAGCGCCAGCATCGAGCGCCTCTAAAGTCGCCTTGGCCCCCTCTTTAGTCAATGCAGAGAGCATCAGAATCGGAGTTGGAACCTCAGCCATTATCTGTCTGGCCGCAGCAATCCCATCCATCGTTGGCATCTCCACATCCATAGTGACAACATCTGGCTTTAGCTCATGTACCTGCTTTAATGCATCCAGACCATTATTAGCTACACCCACAACCTCGATCTCTGGGTGACGGGACAACATCTCCGATATTCGGCGACAGAAAAATGCCGAATCATCGACAACAAGTACTTGTACCTTGGTACCCATAAAAAACCTCTAGCTCAACCACCAAAACATCAGAAGCGACGCGCATACTGATTGAGCAATCCAGAGACATCCATGATAAGGGCTATCTTGCCATCACCGGTGATAGTGGCTCCAGCCATACCATCGATCCCTTGCAGCATGGCACCTAGCGGCTTAATCACCACCTCCTCCTGACCAATCAGATGATCCACCACCAAACCAGCCTGCATACCACCAACGTTGACCACTACTACATGCCCCGTCTGCTCAATATCATCTGCTCTATCACTACCCTTCACCAACCACTTGTGAAGATAAAACAGTGGCAATGCACGCTCCCGCACCATTACAGTAAGTTGGCCATCGACCACATTGGAGCGGCTTAGATCCAGATCAAATATCTCGACTACACTCGATAACGGAAGGGCAAAAGGCTGCTCTCCCAACAGCACCATCAAAGTAGGTAAAATTGCCAGGGTCAGAGGCAGTTTGATAGATATCACACTACCCTCTCCCAATTTTGAATCGATCTCTACGATACCGTTGATCTTAGCTATACCGGTCTTCACCACATCCATACCTACACCACGACCGGAGACATCGGAGATCTCTTTTTTGGTGGAGAATCCAGGTTGAAAGATCAGGTTATAGCAGTCCTTATCACTTAGACGTTCTGCCGCCTCCGCATCCATCATCCCTCTCTCTACCGCCAAACCGCGCAACACATCAGCATCCATACCCTTACCATCATCGGTAATGGTCAACATGATATGGTCACCTTCCTGTGCCGCCGATAGAGCTACCGTACCAACACGTGGCTTACCCACCTTCTCCCGCTCATCTGGTAACTCGATCCCATGATCTACGGCATTGCGCACTAGATGCACCATCGGATCGGCCAGTGCCTCGACCAGGTTTTTATCCAGATCTGTATCCTCGCCATTCATCTCCAGATCAATCTCTTTATTCAGCGTTCGGGATAGATCTCGTATCACTCGGGGGAAGCGGCCAAATACCTTTTTCACCGGCAGCATCCTGGTCTTCATAACCGAATTTTGTAGATCCGCCGT
>CBFDBF010000189.1:0-3901 GCA_965602975.1 uncultured Gammaproteobacteria bacterium
ACTATCACCTGGAGTGATGGTGAGAGCAGTCTACGAACCCGTGGGGTCCACTCTAACCAGGTCTTTGCCGCGATGAATGCGACTATTCGGATGTTGAATATTCAACTGCATAATCTTGGAATGGAGCTGGAATGAAAGAGATAGTTAAAGAGTATTACGGTAAAATACTGCAACACTCAGATGATCTGCAGACCAACGCCTGCTGTACCGGTGGTGATATACCAGCCACGCTAAAGCGGGCGATGAGTAATATCCATCCAGAGGTTACAGAGCGTTACTACGGCTGTGGTCTGGTTGCCCCGCAACAGCTGGAGGGTATGCGTATTCTTGATCTGGGTAGCGGCTCCGGACGCGACTGTTATCTATTGGCGCAACTGGTTGGTGAGCATGGCTCTATTCTTGGGGTTGATATGACCGATGAGCAGCTGGATGTTGCCAACCGCCATATTGAGTGGCATCGTGAGAGGTTTGGCTATATCCGCTCTAACGTAGAGTTTCGCAAGGGCTATATCGAGAAGCTGGATGAGCTGGAGCTGGAGGATAACAGTTTCGATATAATCGTCTCTAATTGTGTAATTAACCTCTCTCCCGACAAAGAGGCAGTACTGCGTGAGGCGTATAGAGTGCTGAAGCCGGGTGGAGAGCTATACTTTTCTGATGTCTACTCGGATCGCAGGGTGCCGGCAGAGCTGCTGGATGATCCGCTACTCTATGGTGAGTGTCTCAGCGGCGCACTCTACTGGAACGATTTTCAAGATTTGGCTAAACAGGCCGGTTTTCTCGATGTAAGGTTGGTAGAGGATAGCCCAATCACCATCGATAACGCCTCCATTCAACAACGTATCGGCCACATTAATTTCTTTTCAGCCACCTATCGACTGTTCAAACTAGAGGGGCTGGATAGCCACTGTGAAGATTATGGTCAGGCTGTCGTCTACCAAGGTGGGATTGAGCATAGTGAGCAGGCCTTTGTGCTGGATAAACACCACACCATGGAGCGGGGCAAGATCTTCCCCCTCTGTAGCAACAGCTACAGGATGTTACAAGAGAGCCGTTTTAGCGGCCGGTTTGAGTTTATGGGAGATCGCCAGACCCACTGCGGTATCTTCGCCGGATGCGGTACCGAGTTGCCATTTGATGGTGAAGGAGAGCAGTCGACAGAGGGTGGATCCTGCTGTTGAGCTAAAGAGCCTCTGATTAATACCGTTTAGCCCCTCCCCCACAAGTGGGGGACGCCTGCAGGGATGCAGGTGAATGGTGTTAGCTGGGAGTGGAAGCCTAGGCGGGGAGGGGGAGTCAAAACAGTGACCTGCTCCCCATTCCAACCTCTCCCGCAAGCTGGATCGGAATTAATCAGAGGATCCCTAAAGTTATGTATACCTCTGCCACTAACCCGTAGAGGCGGGTTGGAATTGGGGTCAGCGGAGTATGCATTAGTATTGAGCTTCTCAAGCGCATGGATGCCAAACATGAATTGATAGAGGTGCCCTTATATTTAATAATCCGCTGTATTCACTGGATGCCACCTCTAGTAGAGGCAATTGGATCCAGCAGCCGTTCCAGTTCTTCACGATTTAGTTTCGTCTCTTCCAGTGCCACTGCGATAATTGGGCGACCCTCTTTGTAAGCTCGCTTGGCGATCTCCGCTGCCTTCATGTATCCAATCACCGGGGTTAGTGCTGTTACTAGAACAGGATTATGAGCTAGCGCAGCATCGAGTTGATCCAGGTTCACGTTAAAGCCCTTGATCGCCTTATCTGCGAGCTGTCGCGCCGCGATACTAAGGAGTTCAATGCTCTGAAGCAGGTTATATGCAATCAGCGGCAACATTACATTAAGCTGGAAGTTACCAGATTGTCCGGCCATGGTGATACTGGTGTCATTACCAATCACCTGGGCTGCGATCATGGCAGCGGCCTCCGGGATGACTGGATTGATCTTGCCCGGCATCATGCTTGAACCAGGCTGCAATGGCGGCAACTCTATCTCGGCCAGCCCCACCAGTGGGCCGCTATTCATCCAGCGTAAATCATTGCTTATTTTTGCAATACTTACTGCCAGCACCTTGAGTTGGCCCGATATTTCCACCGCTGTATCCTGACAACTCAAGGCCTCGAATGGTGACTTGTTTGGAACGAGATCCAATCCGGTGTAGTCACTTAGACACTGTGCGACCCTTTGGGCAAACTCAGGATGGGTGTTGATACCGGTGCCGACTGCTGTACCACCCTGGGCTAGTCTATGCAGGCGTAATCTGCTAGTACAGATACGCTCTATGCCGCTGTGTATCTGCGCCGACCAGGCCGATAGCTCCTGATCCATGCGAATAGGCATGGCGTCCATAAGGTGGGTGCGACCGATTTTGCACACCGAACTTAACTCAGCACCCTTGTTCTCAATGGTACGGGCTAGATGAGCAAGGGCAGGTAATAGCTCATCCTCTATGGCGATGGAGGCACTAAGATGGATGGCGCTGGGAATAACATCGTTGCTACTCTGCCCCAAGTTCACATGGTCATTGGGGTTGACCTCATGATCGGAACCATTGGCTATGGTTGCCAGCACTTCGTTAAGGTTCATGTTGGTACTAGTGCCGGAGCCGGTCTGAAACAGATCTACCGGGAATTGGTCTCTGTGCTTACCCGCAATAACATCATCAGCCGCATCTATAATGGCAGCAGCCATCTCAACCGGTAATAGCCCCAGATCAGCATTGACTTTAGCCGCCGCCTTTTTGATCAGCGCAATGGCCTGGATAAACCGCACTGGTACACATAGTCCACTGGGCGGAAAGTTCTCTATTGCCCTTTGAGTCTGGGCCCCATAGAGCGCATCAGCCGGGATCTTGAGTTCGCCCATACTATCTTTGACTACACGATACTTGCTATCTGCCATGACACTTATCCGAGTTATTTGTGGTTACATTGCAAGAATATAGATCTATTCACTGGCAAGCTTTCTAAGCACGTAGTGCAGAATGCCTCCATGCATAAAGTAGTCCCACTCCTTGGGGGTGTCGATACGTACGCTAACCTGAAAATCAACCCTGCTGCCATCGCTTTTGGTTGCGGTGACTTTAAGTTCTTTAGGTTTGTTGCTGGCGTCTTGGATATCGTAGAGCTCTGTTCCGTCCAGGCCCAGGCCCTGTGCGCTATCACCCTGCATAAACTGGAGCGGAAAAACCCCCATACCCACTAGATTGGAACGGTGAATGCGCTCATAGCTTGTTGCAATTACCGCCTTCACCCCAAGCAGCCGCGTACCTTTGGCCGCCCAGTCGCGGGACGAGCCAGTACCGTACTCTTTCCCTGCTAATACCACCAGAGGTGTACCCTCTTGCTGATAACGCATAGCGGCATCGTAGATAAACATCTGATCGCCGCTGGGTTGATGTCTGGTCCAACCACCCTCGGTTCCAGGTGCCAGTAGATTACGCAGACGAATATTGGCAAAGGTGCCACGCATCATAACCTCATGATTGCCGCGCCTTGATCCGTAACTGTTGAAGTCTGCACGTTGAATACCATGATCCTTTAGATACTCCCCAGCCGGGCTCTCCTCAGAGATAGAACCAGCAGGTGATATATGATCCGTCGTAACACTCTCACCCAGCACAGCCAGTACCCGGGCACTCTTTATCTCTTCTACCTTTTCCGGATTTTGTCTCATGCCGTCAAAATAAGTGGGTTTACGGATATAGGTGGAACTCTCATCCCAGCTATAACGCTGGGACGAGGCGGCATCCAGGGCCTGCCAGCGACTGTCGCCGGAGAAGACCGTAGCATAGGCGGTGCGAAACATACTTGAGTTGATGCTGGTTCGGATGATGGACTGCACTTCATGGCTGCTTGGCCAGATATCGTGCAGGTATACTTGGTTTCCATCCTTGTCAGTCCCGATC
>CBFDBF010000190.1:0-3895 GCA_965602975.1 uncultured Gammaproteobacteria bacterium
CAGAAAAGGCCTCTGACGCAGCATTTACTGAATCAGCACCAACCTCAGCCTCTGCAGTATAATCTTTAACCAACAGCGGCTGACGGCCACCTCTCTGCAACAGACTGAACTCCATCTTTACTACCACTTTGGATCCACTACCAGACAGCATCCGTTCAAACCGGTGTAGTCTGCCGTTGAGCAGATAGTGCCACTCGGCCTCGCCTCTATCGACCACCACGGCTGATGCGGTGCGATTAGTGCGCAGATATAGGACCAGGTGGTCACGAATCAGGCTGGGTGGCGGATCAGCCCAGAAGTGATAGTTATAGTGTTGCAGTCGATTGGGACTATCCGACTCACTATAGAGGATAGCCCTCTCACCATAGACCGCAGCACTCCCTACGGTACCTATTGCCAAAGTACCGGAGAGCTCTCTGCCATGTGCCGCTGCTGTACTGGTCAGAGCCGAGAGACGATAGTAACGATCTGCCGGCGCTGGCGGCACGGAGCCACAGGCACTTAGCAGTAGTGCGCACAGCAGGATAGTAGCGATATATCGCAGCGATGACTCCATAAGTATAGTGCTCATGGTGCGGCCTCACGCGGTGTGGTTCCATTTATAAGTAATCCGGGATTTTCGCGAATCTGGCGACTAAACTCAGCCATATTGCGACTCATCAGATCTAAATTATGGGTGATGGCACCTATATGCCGTGACAGCTTCTGGATACTCGCCTGCATATCACCAACCGCCTGTCTCACCCCGGGGCGATTCTCGCTAACTATGGCACGCGAATCATCCAGCAGTAGATCCAACCTGTTCTGACTCCCCTCTAGCTGTTTGGAGATATTCCGAAAATTGACGGCCCCCTGCTCTACCGAGGTGATTATATTGGTAATGCTGTTTTGATTGGCACTGCTCAATATCTTGCGCATATCCTGAACGCCATGCTGCATCTCTGTGGTCAATACAGATACATCTGTCATAATACCGCTCATGCCACTATCCATGGTCTCCGCCCCACTCTTAACCAGCTCTATAATGGCACGAAACTCCTCCTTATACCCCTCGATCTCCCCCCCGATAGAGCTTAGAGTCTCCATTAGATCTCTCTTCTTGGCTCCCTCGATAACTTGCTCGCTATTGGGCTGTAGGTAGACCTTATCCTCACCCCGCTCGATATCTACAGTAATGGTAGATAGTAGCCCAGAGGAGAGCAGCAGAAACTTGCTATCCGTGGGGATGGGCCAGCTCCCACCCTCTCTGCTGTCAATCTCAAGTTCGACCAGATAGGTCGTAACCCCTGCTACATGTTCCGGCTCTACCGTTGCCACTCTGCCAATCTGAAACCCCTCAAAGGTGACTGGCGCCCCACGCGCCAGACCAGTCACATTGCCATAACGCACCGTGTAGTAGTCAGCCGACCAGACAAAACCGGTAATCATCACCAGCATGACCATCAGGCCTATAAGCATCGCCAGCACAAAGGCACCAACGGTAAGGTAGGAGATATCCTGATGTTTCATACTGTTAAACTGACTCCTCTCGCCCCATCAATCGCCGCAGGTACTCATCTACATCCAGCTGCTCATCTTCCGGTACCCGAGCGAGCAAATTTTTAATCCGCGGGTTATCCGAACGCCGCACCTCATCTACAGTCCCTGTCATCAATATACGCCCACGATCAAGAAAAGTTATCCGGTCAGCTATCTTGAAGGCAGACTCAAGCTCATGAGTCACCACCATAATGGTCATTCCCATGGCCGCCTTCAGCTTCAAGATCAACTCATCCAGCTCTGCCGAGATCACCGGATCCAATCCTGCCGATGGCTCATCAAAAAATAGCAGTTTTGGGTCCATAACGATAGCCCTGGCCACTGCTGCCCGCTTGATCATGCCCCCAGAGAGCTGTGCCGGCATAAAATCCTCAAACCCGGCCAGATCTACCACCTCCAGCTTCATCCGTGCCATCACCTGCATGGTCTGCTCATCCAGTTGAGTATGCTCCCGTAGCGGCAACATCACATTCTCACCGACACTCATCGAGCTAAACAGTGCCCCCCCCTGAAAGGCGACGCCCATATCCCTGCGTAGCTGATACATCTCGGCTCCAGAGAGGGTGGTTATATCTCTCCCCAGCAGTTTAACCGAGCCGGCAAACGGCCTCTCCAATCCCAGCAACTGACGCAGGAAGGTGGACTTACCGGAACCAGACCCCCCCATGATAACCATGATCTCCCCCCGCTGTATGGTGAGACTGATTCCATGCAGGACATCAAAGTCACCATAACGGACGTGTAGATCATCTATCTCTACGGCCGGTGAGCTCTCCATTATCGATTCATAAAGTAGGTAAAAAGCATATCGGTAACCAGTATTGCAGCAATAGCTATAACCACAGAGCGGGTAGTAGCTCTACCCACACCCTCAGCACCCCCGGTGACAGCAAAGCCATTAGCGGCTCCAATCAGGGTTATCAATACAGCAAAGATCAGACTCTTTACCAGCCCCTGCAGCAGATCATCAGGCTCCAGTATAGCCAGCGTGCGCTCCCAATACACATCTAACCCAATACCTAGTTCGGCCGCACTATAGAGACCACCACCAAGCAGCCCCACCAGATCGGCAAAAAAGGTGACCGCTGGTAGCATAATAATCATGGCCAATAGCGATGGAGCCAGCAGATAACGTACCGGGTTGATCCCCATTACCCGCAACGCATCCAGCTCCTGCGAAATCACCATAGTGCCAATGCGCGCAGCAAAGGCAGAACCAGAACGCCCTGCAACCAGAATAGCAACAATCAGGGGAGCAAACTCTCTGGTCACCGATAGGGCAATGCCCAATACCACCTGATTCTGGGCACCAAAGGTCTCTAGGGTATTGATCCCCTGGATCGCCAACATGATACCTACGCTAAACGAAAGTATAGTTATAATAGGCAGGGCGTTGAGGCCCACCACCACCATCTCCTTAACGATATGGGTGGTGCGTACCGGCTGCCCGATACGTCGCCCCCAGACCAGCCAGAAGAGGCTCTCTCCAAGCAGCGCCGCATGATAGCCTAGCTCCTCTACACCACGGACAGTGCTGCGCCCCACGCTCTCCACAAAGCCGAGGAGAACGCCTCTATCAGCCATTTTCAACTGCAGCCTGGACACTCACAAAAATCGGGAACACCCTGTCCAGGTGGGCCAGTTGCAGCACCATCAATGCTGCATTGCTCACCCCAACCAGACCAAACTGCACCCCTCTATCTTTAGATATCTGGTAACCCTCTACCAGACTGGCAACACCAGAGCTATCGATATAATCCACCGCAGATAGATCAACCAGCACACTCCCCCGCTCTAGGCTATTGAGGACCGCCTCCCGCGCCTCTGGGGAGCTAGCCAGATCCACATCACCCTCCAGAGCAACCACCAAAAACCCTTGCTGTTCACTTATTTCACAATTCATATTCAGTCTATCCTCTTACGCATCTCCAACAGGTTGCCCCACCCCTTTGGGGCAGGGAGGAACTCTACACTATCCATTATCTCTCGGATAAAGTGGGTTCCCAATCCACCCGGTCTAACCTCTGCCAAGTCACGCGGCTCCATCTTTTTGGATCTGACCGATGGCGCACTATCCAGCAACCGCAGCCAAAGATTACCCCCCTTCAACTCCACCTCAAGAGAGATTCTACCCTCTGCATCACCGCCATCAAAGCAGTGCTGCACAATATTCATCACCGCCTCACCCACAGCCAACACTATCTGCTCTATTATAGCTTGATCTAACCCCCACCCCTGCAACAGAGAACGCAGCTCTTCACGCAGCCTCTTAAGATGATTCGGAAGGGCTATTGCACCGATAGTAGTCGCCAGAGGTGGACTTCCAGCCTCAAGCAGCAGCAGGGTTATATCATCA
>CBFDBF010000191.1:0-3890 GCA_965602975.1 uncultured Gammaproteobacteria bacterium
TATGGTTTCGAGTGGCGTGGAGCTCGTCCAGAGCGAGTTGCTTCAGATCATCGCCGTTATCGTCTTGCGGCATGGCTCTTCCTCGTTTCAAAGATTACACGTACAGCTACGCCTGCAGCGCATTGACCAATGCATCACTACCAGTTACAGATACGGCAACTAAATCAGCATTAAACTCCATTTCACGACTTAGCGCACGCTCGGCTATCACCACCAAACCGAACAATGTATCCATAAGTGAACGAATAGACCAGATCACCAGTGACAGAATCCATCCAAGCCAAGCAACACGCAAATCAATACTAGATATAAATCTAACGATAGAATCCAACCAATCACGAGTGGCTACCATATGTGCGATAATTTGTTGAGCAATATAAACCCAACGCCCAACCATCATTGATCCTTGAGAAAAATGGCCGAACTCATGCGCCAAAACAGATTTAAGCTCTCCCAAGTTCAATACATTTACCAACCCCAATCCAATGATTAAATTCTTCTTAGATGGAAAAACAAGATTCATTAATGATAAATCATAAAAAACGGCAGCATTAACTTCTGGCGTAACAAATACCCGATATGGCTTTGGCGCCCCTACCTCATCAGCCAGGCTATAAAGAAATTCAAACAGTTTTGGCTCATCTGCTTGAGTCACCTCAACACCACCTGGATCGCCAGATTTACGCACCGAGAACAGCGCTTTAATCATAAACACGGTCAGTAAAAATGAACTAATAAAAATTATTATTTGCCATAAATCAGCATTACCAGCCTTTATAGCCAACGCGCCGTTATAAGTTATCAACCCAAAGCATGCCAATAACGCCAAGTAAAAAACCATAAAGCAAAGCAACCCAGCCATGGCCAACCATGCCTGCCTTTTGTAACTATTTTTTGCCTGGGTTAACCCGGCAGGAATATTAGTTGGACTAGCTGGATACAACAGTGACTCTGACATTTTAATACTCCTTAATATTGCGTAATATTACTGACAGCAACGTGCGCACATGCCGGAAAACAGCCGACCATTGCTATACCATAAAAATGCACTCTATCTAACAGATTCCAACCCTATCCAGGGGTGACAAATTCATGCTTTGTGTCTTGGCAACAAGATAACTCAAGATGCCCTACCCGCTACGCAGCGTGTTGTTCCATTATATGTCTCTTTAACTTTCTGCTGAATATGTTCACAGGCCATATCCGCCTCCTCCTCAGTCAAGCCCCATATCACCATACGCGCATTTCTCTCGAAACGGTTGCCCTTGTTGAGGCTCAAGTAGGTGGTATGGGTAGTCTGTCCAACAAACAACTTTTTATAGCGGTGTGCTAAATCACTTTTACACTGATGCTGTTTTAAGCTACAGGTATCACATTTTTCAAACAGGTTTTCCAGATAGCGTTTAGATCGTTGCTGACAATCTTCCATAGATGTCATCTCCCCCACCACCACATACTCTAGCTCACGCGCCATCTTTGGTATGGTAAGAACAACGCGCGACTCCACATATACCGGTGATGCAATATCCGCAGGGTTATCCTGGTACACTCCATAACTATAGACTGCGCCTACAACTGCCATAATAATCAAAATCAGTTTCATCGTTACCCCTTAGTATTTATTCTGGACGAAATAGATTACTACTCAGATGGATATGATGAAGGTATAGGCACAAGATTTATACTCCTCCCTCTCTATTGAATCCACAATACTGCTTTCATACTATCTGACTGTACCTGAATCGATACTATGTAGTGCGTGATACTGATCACACTTTGGCCCTCTTTGGAGCAATGAATCCTGTATCAACCGCTAGTTACGCTATATGTAGCCTGGAATCTATATAACCAAAAAGAGCGTATATTATTCACTAGGCAAACAGAGATATAACTATGAACTTAAAAAAGGTGGCACTACTACTAACCGTGGCTATCCTTATAGGGCTGTTCTTCGCCTATGATCTAGGGCGCTTTCTGGATCTCGACCATATCAAGTCACAACAGGCCAATATCGCCGCATATTATGCGGCCAACCCTTGGCAGACTATCCTTATCTACTTCTCTATATATGTGGCGGTAACTGCGCTCTCCCTGCCTGGGGCGGCAGTTATGACCCTGATTGGTGGTGGCATTTTTGGTCTCTGGACAGGGACAGTCATCATCTCATTTGCCTCCACCATTGGAGCCACTCTGGCCTTTCTGCTGGCCCGCTTTCTCTTCCAAGAGACGGTACAAACCAGGTTTTCCAGCTATCTAAAGACGATCAACCGAGGGGTGGAAAAAGATGGCGCCCTCTATCTCTTCACCCTCCGTCTGGTGCCGCTGTTCCCCTTCTTTATCATCAATCTGGTGATGGGACTGACACCGATGCGTACCCTCCAGTTCTTTCTGGTCAGCCAGATCGGGATGCTGGCGGGCACTCTGGTCTTTGTGAATGCCGGAACCCAGTTTGCCCAGATAGATTCTCTCAGTGGTATTTTATCGCCGGGGCTGATCGCCTCTTTTGTCCTGCTGGGAGTGTTTCCACTACTGGCCAAAAAAGGGGTGGAGATCATAAAGACACACCGGGCGCTGAGCCAATATCAGAAGCCCAAACAGTTTGACCGCAATCTAATAGTGATCGGCGCCGGTGCCGGGGGATTGGTCAGCTCCTATATCGCCGCAGCGGTAAAATCGAAGGTCACCCTGATAGAGAAACACAAAATGGGGGGAGACTGTCTGAATAGCGGCTGCGTCCCCTCCAAGGCACTGATCCGCTCGGCCAAATTTCTCTCCCATATCGCCCGAGCCAGAGAGCTGGGGATGAATTCAGCCAGCGTAAAATTTGATTTTGCCAGGGTGATGGAGCGGGTACAGCGGGTAATCAAACAGGTGGAGCCGCACGACTCGGTAGAGCGCTACAGCGAGCTGGGGGTGGAGTGTATCCAGGGTGAGGCACGCATAACCTCCCCCTACTCGGTAGAGGTCAATGGCCAGACCATCACCAGCCGCAACATCATCATCGCCACCGGGGCCAGACCATTGATACCGCAGATCCCCGGTATCGAAGATATCGGCTATCTCACCTCGGACACCATCTGGGAACTGCGCCAAAAACCGCAACGGCTACTGGTGTTTGGTGGCGGCCCGATAGGATGCGAACTGGCTCAGGCCTTCTCCCGCCTGGGCTGCAAGGTCTCTATGGTGGTTCGCTCTGGCCGCATCATGAAAAAAGAGGATATAGAGATAGCAGAGCTGGTACGCCAACGGTTTGAATCTGAGGGCATCGAGCTGCTGTTGGAACACAACTCCAGAGAATTCCTGCTAGAAGATGGGCAGAAATCACTACTGTGTGAGCACCATGGAGAGCAGGTCAAGATCGAGTTTGATCAGATCCTGCTAGCCGCTGGACGCAGAGCCAATACTAGCGGCTACGGCCTGGAGGAGCTGGATATCGCCCTGCGCCGGAACGGCACTATCGAAGTCAATGAGTTCATGCAGAGCTCCTGCCCCACCATCTACGCCTGTGGCGATGTGGCCGGCCCCTTCCAGTTTACCCACACCGCTGCCCATCAAGCCTGGTACGCCGCCGTTAACTCGCTGTTTGGCCGCTTCAAACGATTCCGGGTCGACTACTCGGTTATCCCCTGGTGCACCTTCACCGACCCCGAAGTAGCGCGAGTAGGGCTGAATGAGCAGGAGGCGATAGAGCAGAATATAGCCTATGAGGTTACCACCTACGATATCGGCGATCTGGATCGAGCCATCACCGATGAGGAGGCACACGGTATAGTCAAGGTGCTAACCCCGCCCGGCAAGGATAAGATTCTAGGGGTAACAATTGTGGGCGAACATGCCGGTGATCTGCTGGCCGAATATGTCCTCGCTATGCGTCACGGATTGGGGTTGAA
>CBFDBF010000192.1:0-3866 GCA_965602975.1 uncultured Gammaproteobacteria bacterium
CTCTCGCAGTAATTGCTGTTACACTCTCCCCACTTCTGGGGAGAGTATTCGTTTTATTCCTGTCTCACCTCCCGTAAATGGGGAGATTGTTTCGTTCCCACCTGTTTTTACCCCCCTCTCTTTTTTCTCCCTCTGTATTGCGCATAACAGTCTGGCTGGATTGACCTGATAACCTTTATTAATAGGCGTTATAGATATAATTAGAGTTGTGCTTGTCGGTTAAGGGGCTATAGTTGAAAGATAGGTGTGTCATATGACACACCACTATACTGTCTGTATCTTGAGTGTACTGATTTGCCAATATGACTTTTGATCTTGGTCAAGGTGTAGAGGGTTAAGTGTGGTATTTAATGGTGGTTGTATCTGGTTGTGTGGTGCGGCATCTGCACATGTTCTGCAAGTTTAGATGGGGAGCTTAATTTATGAAAATCATCAAAAGACGAGCTGTTTCGTTGCTTACCGGCCTCGTGCTTGGCTTGGGGATGGCATCCAGTGCCTGGTCCCAGGGGGAGCTTGAGGATGTGATGAAAGCGCGTGGTTTGACACAGAAAGATCTGCTGGCGGCAGCCAAGACCTATGTGCCAACCGGTGGGCGTGATGAGTATATCGCTGTCAGTTCGGGAGGTCAGAGTGGTCAGGTTATCATATACGGTATCCCCTCCATGCGGATTCTGAAGTATGTGGCGGTGTTTACCCCGGAGCCGTGGCAGGGCTACGGCTTTGATGATGAGTCTAAGGCGGTATTGGCTCAGGGTAATATTAACGGTAAGCAGATCAACTACGGTGATACCCACCATCCGGCCTTCTCTGAGACCAATGGTGAGTATGATGGCCGTTATGTATTTATCAACGATAAGGCCAATCCACGGGTAGCGGTAATTGATTTGCACGATTTTGAGACTAAGCAGATCGTGGTTAACCCGTTTATGAAGTCAGATCACGGTGGTGCATTCGTCACTCCAAATACCGAATATGTGATGGAGGCTTCACAGTATGCCGCACCTGTCAGTAGTGACTTTGTGCCACTGGAAGAGTTCAATGAGAAGTACCGTGGTGCACTGACCTACTGGAAGTTCGATAATGAGAAGGGTAGGCTCGACGCTGATAGCTCATTCACCTTTGAGTTGCCGCCCTATAGTCAGGATCTATCCGATGCTGGTAAGGGGCCATCCATGGGTTGGGGCTTTACCAACTCATTCTGCTCTGAGCGTTATGTTGGTGGTATCGAGCGCGGTCGTCCCCCGTTTGAGGCTGGTTGTTCGCAGAAGGATACCGATTTTCTGCATATAACCAACTGGAAAAAGGCCGCTGAGCTAGTGGCTGCTGGTAAGGTTCATAAGGTCAATGGCGCCTATCAGATCACCATGGAGCAGGCGGTCAAAGAGGGTCTGCTCTATCTGATCCCTGAGCCCAAGAGTCCGCACGGCGTTGATGTCTCCCCTGATGGTAGCAAGATACTGGTTGCTGGCAAGTTGGACAGCCATGCGTGGGTCTATAGCTGGGCCAAGATCAAGAAGGCGATTGATGCCAAGAAATTCGAGGCCACAGACCCCTACGGCATCCCGATTATATCGATGAAGGATACCCTACACACCCAGGTTCAGGTTGGCCTTGGTCCACTGCACAACCAGTTCGACTCCAAGGAGTGTGTGGTCTATACATCCATCTATGTGGACTCCATGATCACCAAGTGGGACTACTGTGAAGGCAAGGTGCTGGATCAACTGCATATCCACTATAACGTTGGCCACCTGATGACCATGGAGGGAGACTCTACTACTCCGGATGGTAAGTATCTGGTGGCGCTTAACAAGCTCTCTATCGACCGCTTTAACCCGGTGGGCCCCCTGCATCCGCAGAACCATCAGTTGATCGATATCAGCGGCGACAAGATGCAGCTGCTGTACGATATGCCACTGCCGTTGGGTGAGCCGCACTATACGGTGGCAATCAAGGCCGACAAGCTGAAACCGATAGTGCGCTATAAGTCTGGCTGGAATAGTCGGACCGATAGTAAATCCATATATCGGACTCGTGCCGGGCGGGAGAAGGTAGAGCGCAAGGATGGTGTGGTGCATGTCTATGGCACCCTGATCCGCTCTCATATCACCCCTGAGATCATTGAGGTAGAGGAGGGTGAGACCGTCTCCATTCACCTTACAAACCTCGAGCGGGCGCAAGATGAGACCCATGGGTTTGCCATGTACGGGCAGAACGTTAACCTGTCGGTAGAGCCGGGTAAGACCGTATCCACCACTTTTGTAGCAGATAAGGCAGGTGTCTACCCTTACTACTGCACCGAGTTCTGTTCAGCACTCCATCTGGAGATGCAGGGCTATCTGTTGGTCAAGCCCAAGGGCTATCAGGCTAAGGCTGGTTCAGCTATGGTTGAAGGGCAGCAGTATGCTCAGGCTGACTACGATAAGCAGGTCAAGACCTGTGTCGATACCCAGGCCATTATTGACTCCGTGGTTGGTTTTATCACCAGTCACAACTTCAAGGACTTCCCGACCGTTGTGGCACTGGTAGAGGATGCCACTGAGCAGCTAGGTTTTGCTGCTGAGATGAAGGTCAAGGCTGAGGAGTCTGCAGCCAAGGGTGACTTCCACAACGCTACCCTCTGGGCTGGTCAGTGGTGGCAGTATCAGGTAAAGACGGCTGATCTTGGGCTGCGTGCCAAAACTCATCTGGAAGAGAATGGAGCGAAGAAGGTAGAGAAGTAATTAGTGTAAAGCAGTAGAGCACAGGAGGGGGCTCGTGGTTGGAGTCCCCTCTTTATTTTGGATGGAAGCAGATAGACCCGAGTACATGGGGATATTGATATTTCACATTGACGAACTATATTGTCAAGTTAGAGACTAAACAGTGTAGACTCAAGTTTGGCCTGTAGATTTAAGCTGTAGTGGTTTTCATTAATAGTAATCCAATATATACGGACATCTAGATTAAGAGGAAAAAACCGATGTTAAAGCTAAAATATGTATCTTTGACCATGTTGACAGCAGCACTCTCTCTGGGGTCTGTTGGTAGCGTTGTGGCTGCCGATGGCGCTGCTCTGTTTCAGGAGAAGACCTGCTGGTCTTGTCATGGCAAAGATGCCAATACTCCAATCATGCCTATCTATCCAAAATTGGCTGGTCAGAATGCCGATTACGCCTTCAATCAGATGAAGGATATCAAAGATGGGGTGCGCGCCAATGGACAGGCGGCGGCGATGAAAGGGGTGATGGGACTGGTCTCCGAAGAGGAGATGCGTGCCATTGCCGACTGGTTGGCCACGGCTACAGATGCGGCTACAGATGCGGCTACAGATACGGCTACAGATACGGCTACAGATACGGCTGCTACTGCGCAGTAGGCGCTGTTTGTGCTACTTCTGAGCCTCTGCATAAGTAGGTCAGAGGCTCTATTTTGACCTATATCAATGAGTTCTAATGCTGATAGGTGGGAATATTGTGTAGTGTATACATACAGACGTATCGGGAGATTAGATATATGATTGGTAGAGCGGTCTTAATAGTTACAGGTATGGCGCTTTGTGGTGGAATATATGCCGCAGAGGGAGATGTGCAAGTGACGGATGTTAAGGATTGGAATGTCGCTGGCGGAGAGAAGAGTGAGGCGATGTTGCTGGAGCCAGATCGGGATCGTGGCATCGTGGTCTACGAGGTCTGCTCCGCTTGTCATCTGTTGGAGGGGTGGGGTCTGACCGATGGCACCTTTCCACAGCTTGCTGGGCAGCATCGTAACGTGCTGATCAAGCAGTTATCAGATATTCGCGCCCGGAACCGAGACAATCCAACCATGTATCCGTTCGCCTTGGATGATCAGATCATGGCGGTGTCTGGCTATAAGCATGGTGAGAT
>CBFDBF010000193.1:0-3848 GCA_965602975.1 uncultured Gammaproteobacteria bacterium
CGAGCACTATCCAGGCTGCGCATAGACCCCTTGAGCAGCGCCGACCCAGCGATTACATTGGGTGCTGTTCCAGCATGGAAGCTACCAATAGCTACCACTGTCTTTGGGGGGTGCTCCGCCTCTCTCTCTGCCAACTCATGTATTGCAACAACTACAGCACTACCAACCACTAAGGCATCGATCGCCTCATGCGGTCGCGAGGCGTGTGCGCTCCTCCCTGTTATCTCAATAGTAAATGTATCATAAGCGGCGCTCACTACACCTTCATCCACCACTATGCTACCGCTTGGATAGTTGCAATCTATATGTCCACTAAAGATTGCTGCAACACCATCTAATACCCCCTCCTTGATCATCTGCTGCGCCCCTTCACCTATCTCTTCTGCTGGCTGAAACAGCAACCGTACTGGCAGTAGAGGCCTACTGCCACGACTTAATGCTATAGCAGCACCGAGTAACATACTTACATGTCCATCATGCCCGCAGGCGTGCATCACTCCCGCTACAACCGAGGAGAAAGTGAGTCCCGTCTGCTCCTGAATTGGCAATGCATCCATATCAGCACGCAGCGCTATATATGGGCCTTCTAGCTCTCCCGGAATATCCACGACCACTCCAGTCTCTGCCACCCCGCTGCGATAGGCTATCCCATGCTCATCCAACACTCGGCATATTAGCTCAGCTGTATGCTCCTCTTGCCAGCTCAGCTCAGGCTGCCGATGCAACTCTTCGCGTATAGCTATTATCTGTTGCTCTATATCTGCTGTAATCATCTATCTTTCCGTAACAGTATAAATTGAAGTATAGTTTGCACTTAATATGAATCTACCACGAGCAACCAGACAGATGGCAGCAAAAAGAGATAAAGCAAGAAAAAAGAGTAGATCCAGCATGGCTGAAATGGCCGATCGACACAAACTCTATGAGATGGCAGTACAGTACGCCCCATCCGAAATAGATTTCGTCGATGATACCTTCAAACAGCTACGCGGTCGCAAGGCAAAACTGCTACGTGAAGACTTCTGTGGTACTGCCACTGTCTGTTGTGAATGGGTAAAACGTCGCAAAAGCAACCACGCCATAGGGGTTGATCTAGATCCAGAGGTGCTGCAGTGGGGCCAGGAAAATAATCTAAACAAACTACGCCCAACACAACGCCAAAGGGTGGAGCTACTGCATGAGGACGTTTTAAAGGTTAAAACCAAGCCCCTAGATATTATCTCGGCAATGAACTTCAGCTACTGGCTATTCAAACAGCGTAAAGAGCTCAAGGAATATTTCTGCCGGGTACACTCTAACCTTGACCAAGATGGTATATTCTTTCTAGATGCCTATGGTGGTTATGAGTCATTCAGTGAGATCTGTGAGGAGCAGGAGATCGAGGATGGCGATTTCACCTATACCTGGGAGCAAGAGAAGTTTGACCCAATAACTCACAATCTTATCTGTAATATCCACTTCAGTTTCAGCGATGGCTCCAGCATAAAAGAGGCCTTCCACTATGATTGGCGACTCTGGACTCTACCCGAGATACAGGATTTGCTAAGGGAGAGTGGCTTCAGTAAAGTCACAGTCTACTGGCAGGGCTGGGATGAAGATGGGGAGCCTGATGGTGAATTTATACCGGCAGAAGAGGGAGAGGCAGATGCCGGATGGATCTGCTACCTAACGGCAGAAAAGTAGGAATATCACAGAGCACAAACAAAAAAGGCCAGCACAAGGCTGGCCTTTTTTAAGTGTTACGAGAACACCTTACTGAGTATAGATCTTACTCAGCAGAAACTACTACGCGACGGTTCTGTGCACGACCAGCAGCGGTAGCGTTATCTGCAACCGGCTGAGCCTCACCCATACCGCTAGTGCTGATATTACCAACACCCTTTCCACTCAGGTAGCGTGCAGCAGACTTGGCGCGACGCTCGGACAGACCCTGGTTGTAAGCATCTGAACCCATGCTGTCGGTATGACCAACAACGCTAACAGATGAGGTAGAAGCAGCATTGATCTTAGCGGCTATATCGTCAAGCTCAGTCTTCATTTGTGGCTTCAATACAGCACTATCATACGCGAAGTTATCGGAAGACAGTGTAAAACTCATAGCACCATTACAACCTGGAGCCTGATCAGGGTTTGGCCACATACCCTGCCAACACTCGCCATAGTTGTTCATGACAACCGAGTCACGCATATCTGTTAAATAACCAGCCTCTGCATCCTGCTGTGGACCCAGAAACATCCCAACCATCAGTGCCGCCGCACCAACGATGATTACCTGCTTTTTCATCAACTTCATGATCATCCCCCAGTAAAAAACACCAATGTAAAATGAGAAACCGTAAATTCGACTCCACCCAAGGAGCCAAACAACTACCGTGTAGCTATAAACCTACCACGCCAACACTGACGCAATGCTATAAACCGACTTAGATTATATACCAAGATGGATGGATGTAAACGATTAAATACACTAAAAAAGATGAAAACATGGGCAATATCGCACTAAAACCATATAATCATCCGGAGTTTTATGCAGAACAGGCCCTGTTGTGGCCACCTGCACCACCACCTTGTGCCCGGCCATGCAGTGTAATCAGAAGATCGGCTTCGCTCCGGCTCAGACCCAGCTCCTCCACTAAACGAGACCTTTTGGCCCCCTGATGCACCATCTGGATCGCCTCACCATATAGATGATCTCCCGGCTGATGGGTCTCTATATTCTCCTGACGATGCCGCATCTCCCTGCCCCCGCGCTCCAGCTGGACCACACGCCTATCCACACCAACAGCACTGGCACACAATGCATTAAGACTAGAGGAGAGATGCTCAATCTGACCTTCCATTCCGGTTATACGCCGCCGCTGTCTACGTAGTTTGCCTGCAAGCAGCACCAGAGAAACCACCAATACAGAAGCTATTGGCATTGTTACTATCCAGAATATATTCATAGCTCTAACCTCTCATGCAAAATCATCTATGTGAGTACGCTTATCAGAGCGCCTTCTCCCTCTCTGCCGCTCATCTGCATCTTCAGGCTTAACCCGCTCACTCCGCTTCCGCCTCTTTTCATGCCGTTCCGGCCTGGTTGGCCAGGTGGGTTTTATCGGTGCAGGTTCGCGAATATCAGGCATTACACAACTCTTGACAAAACTGCACGCCGATTATGACTCAATATATAGTTTGTCATCTGCCCATCACACCTAAAGTTTGCTCACTTCGCTCCACTCACCATCTGTTAATAACTTGTTAAGATCTACTACAATCAGTAGCACCCCTTCCAGTGTGGCGACGCCTTGAATGTAGCGTGAGCTCTCATCATTACCGACATTTGGGGCAACATCTATCTGTGATGAGAGCAGATCTACCACTTCAGCCACACTATCTACCAATATTCCTACTACCTGCTCCCCATTTTCTATAACTACAATCCGGCTATCATCGTCAGTCTCACCAGCTACCAAACCAAAACGAAGACGAGTGTCGATCACCGTGACTACGCTACCGCGTAGATTTATAATACCGAGCACATAATCTGGGGCACCAGGAACTGGGGCGATCTCGCTGATCCGCAACACCTCCTGCACATGCATCACATTGACACCATAGGCCTCATCCTCCAGCCTAAATACCAGTAGCCGCATCGCTTGATCTCTCTCTGCCGCCTCATCTGTAGTCATAACTAATCCCCGTACATTTAAATAGTGTCAAATCCCAGGCACTCAAACATGAGTGCTTATGTCTCTAGCATTATTCATGCCGATCCAGTGCGCGCTCATTAGAAATCATCTTTTCAATCGCAGACAGATCCAACAACAGACACAATTTATCTATTATGGTACCTGCTGCCCAAG
>CBFDBF010000194.1:0-3821 GCA_965602975.1 uncultured Gammaproteobacteria bacterium
TTGGTCCTGACCCCGTCCATTTTGGAACACTGCCAAACATATCATCAACACTCAAGACCCTGCCGCCACCACCGACCTTGGCCTTGTTGGCCACCACCAATAATTCATCCATGACTTTTTTGGCCTTAGCACCAAAGGAGCCCATAAATGCGCCACCAGTGGCGTATTCAGCCTTGATCTCGGCCACTAGCTCTGTACAGAACACGGGGTTAGCAAAACATCCCGCCGCAAGCTCTGCGCTCATAATGCCAGCACCAAAAGCAGAGGTGACATTGGCTATCAGCCCTATCCTTGCGATGGTCTGCTCTTTGTCATCTACATATTGAGCAGGATTGTCTATATACTCCTGAAACTCCTCCGCTTGGTATAAAACATCATCGTATTCTGCACGAATTGGGATACTACTTAATAGGCCTCTTCCCTCTTCAGTCTTGAGCCACTCTTTATACCCTTGCAGGGTGGTTTGAAGATGATCATTCGCCTGAATACAGGCAGGCAGGGCTGATCTGCTGCCGCTGCACTCTCCAATAAATTTATCGCGTGCTATATCCAGTGCATTCAGCTCATCCACTCTGTTCTGTAGCGTCTGTATATTATCTGCTGTACAGTGATTTGCTTGGGAGCCACTGGCACAGGCCGCTAATAGAGCTTGTGCCTCGGCACGGGCCTGCTCCTCTACATGATCAAGGTAGTTGTTCTCCACCTCATTAGTCGCGGTGTAGTACGCTGTCTCGATATCACGTCCCGCAGCACCAACCAGCAGGCTTGCCGCCAGCTGGCTGATGGCTTTGATTTCGCGCTTCTCCTGGGCGTTGGGGATTCCATCGCCGTCGTCTATCCCTTTTGCTATGTGGGGTGCGAGGGCGGCACTGATTGCCGCTCCCGCAGCTCCCGCTCCACAGTCACCGCTTTTGGCAGCACCCAGGGCGCAGCCCAGGGCCGCATGGCTGATGATATTACTCAGTTCGCCAGCATCCCATTTGTCTCCGATGTAGCCTGCGCCCTCTTGTCCTATCTGGGCAATGGCTGCGTTGAGGATGTTGTCTTCAAAGCTGCCTCCGTATACCGCTGTGTGGATGGCTGCATCGGATATGGTGGTGGCTATATGGCCTTCTACATAGCCAAGGTTGGCCTGCTCGATAAATCCGTCTGCCTTAAAACC
Source organism: uncultured Gammaproteobacteria bacterium (assembly GCA_965602975.1). Taxonomy (GTDB): domain Bacteria; phylum Pseudomonadota; class Gammaproteobacteria; order Chromatiales; family Chromatiaceae; genus CBFDBF01. Next base: position 1,163 of record CBFDBF010000194.1, read on the forward strand.
TATACCTGCGGTCAGTCCGGCCTGTACCGCCCCTGTGAGCAGGCTCTCCAGGTCGAAGTTGCTGCTATCTCCGGTAAAGGCTACGGTGAGTAGTTGGCTGGTGAATTGATGGGCAATTGAGTCAATGGCGGCTGCCATTATTGTCCCCGTAGCAATCTCTCCAATGACCTCTCCCAGAAGGCCTGCAAGCTGCGGTGCTACCACCATGGATATGACCCGTACAATGACTGCCCCCATTGCACTCAGGGTGGTGGTCTTGTCGTGCCACTCCATGTTGTTGAGGGTGGCGCGGACGGTGGTTATCTGTTCGTGGGTGAGGTTGTGTTCTGAGCTGAGCTCGGTGATCAGCTGCTCTTGTAGGTCTCTCAGCTCCTGGTCGCGGTTGAACGCCTGGATGCCATCTGCGCTCTCTATGGCTTGCTCTGGCTGGTTGAAGATGATTCTGGCCGCGGTGATGGTGGAGGCTACTGCAGCTTCACGCTGGAACCCTTTGCTCTCTATGGTGCGGGTGATGGTCCCGGAGATGTCGCTAAAATGGCTCTCGTATTCGCTGTTTTTGTCGCTGATCAGGGTGAGTGCTTCGGCGGTAATCCGGGCGGTCTCTGCCTCTATCTTGCTGCCTACCAGGGTTAGTTCTCTGGAGTTGGTGGTGACGTTGTCAGCATTCAGCACTGAGGAGATTACTTCGGCGCTGTTGCTCTGGCTAGAGCGGATGTTTTTGGCCCCAAACAGCCCTCCGGTCTCTAGATAGTCGTCCTGGTTTTTGCGGTTCTGGATGGAGGCGATGACTATTTGCTCTTCTGCCTGTAGCTCAATCTGTTCGTCTGCGGTGATGCTGCTCCCTTCGATCAGTATCGATTTGCCAGAGCTTATATGGACGTTGTCGCCCTCTATCTCGCTACCGGTGTGGGTTAACACTTGGCCACGATTGTAGCCGCTCTCTATCTCAAAATCGTGGCTGTCATATTTTTTTGCGGTGGTGACTATGACGTCGCCCAGGCTGGCTATGAGCGTATCTCCATCTTCTGTGGCAACCTTGGCGCCGGTTATGTTTACCCCCTCTATCCCAACTATGGTGGTACCGTGGGTTGAGGTTACAGCTGCCTGGTCATGCAGCATGCTCTCGGTCTCTGTCTGATCCGCTGCGTGTTGGGTCGTTTTGTCGGTAGTGGCGGTGATGATGTTGACCTGGTTGGCGCTGATATCTACCCGATCACCACTTACTGTGCTGCTGATGTTGTTAAAGGTGTCGTTGGCGCTGATATCTACGGTCTCATCTGCATGCAGGCTGCCACCAAGGTTGTTGATGTCACCGATGGAGGCGAGTTGCAGAGTGTTGCTAGCATCTATGCTGCCGCTGTTGGTCAGATGGGCGGTGTTGATGTCGATGTCTCTGCCCGCTATCTGGCCACCCCTGAGCTGTTCTCTGTCCATGTTGGTGAGATAGACTTTGGGTACCAGTACTGTATGGCCCTCTATGGTCTGCTGCTCTAGCCAGACTATGGGTTGGGTCAGGTTGTTGATCTGCTCCTGGGTGAGGGTGACTCCGGGGGTTAGGTTGAGGTCACGGCTGGCCGCCAGGCCGTTCTCCATCAGCTGTTTATACTGCTCGTAGTCGCTGCTGTTGCCGTCTATGTAGCGTCTGCCGCTCTGGGCAAAGATCTGGTCTCTGATAAGCTTGTTCTCATAGGCATCATCTCCCAGCCGCTTGAGGATGGCTTCGCCATTCCAATCCAGCTTGCCTATCATGTAGGATGAGTTGATAAAACGACCAAAGTCGGTGAACTCCGGGTTGGTCTCGATCAGATATGGGTGGTTCGGGTTGGTGTTGGTTACAAACAGACCAACGCTGCCGGTAGGTAGGGTAAAAGTGGTCTCACCAGCCAGGCTGGTGAGGGTGGCGTGGGCATCGCCCCCACCCACATCGGAGCTTGCCGTCAAGCCTATCGGGGCGTTGTTCGGTTTGTTGGCTGAGGCGCTGTTGGTAACCTCAAGGGCGTTGATGTTTACACTACCACCCGCCTGGATGGTGCTATATGCTGCAACGCCCATTACCTCTGCTGTGGTTGTAGTGGGAAGCGGTGCCCAGGTCAGATCAGGATTATGAAAGTGGCTGTCACACTCATCGTAACAGTACTCGTACCTGCCGGTTTTGTGGACAAACCGGTGTAGCTCCTGGCCTGAGTTATCCACTGTGTTGCCGGTGATGGTTACATCACCATTGGCCGCTATAAGACCAAGATAGTTGGTGGTGGTGTCTGCATTGATAACGAGATCACCACCAACAATAAACTCCCCAGGGGCTGAGTTTTGAGTAACCCGCTCTTCGGTGATGGTGGTGGTGAGTTGGCGCTTTACCTCTTCATGCTTTTTACCGGCAATGTCTAAATTCAAAGAGTAGTATGGGCGGGCTATTGGTACACGTATACTATCATTCTCACCAATTGAAATCCGCTGGTGGGTAGCCAACCCCCAATCCCCGTAATTACAACCAACGAGAAACGCCCACATACCACAGTGATATGTGGTATACCCCTGTTCAATATATGCATCCTTTTTTGCTGCAAGCAGAGCCTTGACCTCTGGATCGATTATATCCGGGTCGTTATAGGTGACCTTAAAAGTGCCGCATTTACCACCGACACTTGGGCAAAATTTT
>CBFDBF010000195.1:0-3813 GCA_965602975.1 uncultured Gammaproteobacteria bacterium
TAGGGATCACTCAGGAGTTGTTGCAGCAGTGGTTTGTCAGTTTTACCGGTCGCTGCCCACTCTCCAGATTGGTCAAATGGTTTGGCTAGATGAGTCTCTGCCCAGCTGTCGAGTAGGGTGTTTCCGGGGCCGCTATCAAAACCTGATGTTGGTATGGACGGGTCTGCCGGTAGGGTGGTGATATTGGCGATGCCACCTATGTTTAGGATAACTCGGCTCTCTCCGCTCTGGCGGAATAGCCATTCGTGGTAGGCCGGTACCAGTGGTGCCCCCTGACCCCCGGCAGCCATATCACGGCGGCGAAAGTCGGCCACAGTAGTGATTCCGGTGATCTCGGCAATACGGTTTGGGTCGCCGATCTGTAGGGTGAACGGATGGTCTCCATCTGGCCGGTGGCGTATGGTCTGGCCGTGACAGCCGATCGCTGTCACCTGTTGTGGCGTGACTCCGGCCTGTTGCAGTAGCTCCAGTGCTGCTTGAGAGAGGAGCTTGGCCACCTCTGTATCTAGTCTACCCATGCGCTCAATCTCATTATCGCCTGGGGTGGTGATATCTGACAGCTGCTGTCGTAGTGTTGGGGGCCAAGGGTGTTCGTGGTAGGCGAGCAGCTCTTGCCCATGGGCGCTGAAACGCACCAAGATGGCATCGATACTGTCGATGCTGGTGCCAGACATAAGGCCAAGGTACAACTGTTTACTCACAAGGGTACCTCTATCAATTCATGTTTGGCCTCTATGCACTTGAGAGGCTCAATAACTTCGTTAAAAATCTGGCGAATAGCTCTAGCTATTCACTGCCATCTTCGCCTTGTTCTTGAACCGCTCAAGCACTTATACGCTAAAACAGAATTAATAGAGGTACCCTCACGGCAGCTCCCATCAATCCTGTGGGTTCTCCTGCCCTTTTCTCTCTAGACGTGCAAGTAGCGCCTTAGAGAAGACATCTAGTTGTGCCAGTAGCGGTCTGCTCTGTTGGCGAAAATCTGCCAGATACTTCTTGGTGATTGGGGTGGCTTCCGGTAGTTTTACGGTTACAGGATTACGATGTACCCCATTCACTCGGAACTCGTAGTGTAGATGTGGGCCAGTGGCCAGCCCGCTCATACCGACATATCCTATAGTGTCTCCCTGGCGTACACGCGAGCCGGTGTTTATTTTGCTGCGGTACTTTGACATGTGCGCATAGAGGGTGGAGTAGCGCTGTCCATGTTTGATTATGACCACACGACCATAACCCCCCTTGCGGCCACGAAAAACCACTCTGCCATTGCCTGCTGCTTTGATCGGGGTTCCGGTTGCCGCAGCATAGTCTACCCCTCGGTGGGGCCGTTTTTTACCTAGTACTGGGTGATAACGTTCCCTAGCGAAGCTTGACGAGATGCGGCGAAAATCGACTGGGGCACGGAGAAACGCCTTGCGCATGCTCTTCCCTTCAGGGGAGAAGTAGTCTGCTTGATCACTACCATCAACATAGCGAATGGCACGGAACACTTGGCCACGGTTGATGAATTCGGCAGCCAAAATAGGACCGTTACGGTAGTGCTCTCCTGCCAGATACTCCTCCTCAAATATGAGGCTAAACTGGTCACCTTTGCGGATCTCCAGGGCAAAATCTATATCCCAGCCAAATATATTGGCCAGCTCCATAATGAGGGAATCAGATAGCCCCGCTCGCGTGGCACTGCCGTAGAGTGAGTTAGTGATGGTGGCGGAGAGGTGTGATATGCGTCTCTCTAGCCGCTTGGTCAATATCTCGGTCTTAAAGCCATCTGTAGATGGGGTGATCTTCAGACTGTTTATCGGGCTGCGGCGGTAGAGTAACTGTAGGAGTTGTCCCTCATCGTCTAGTTGGACGCGCAGTGTCTCGCCCGCCTTTATCTGCGCCAGAGTTGCAGCCTCATCACTACTATGGATGATGTTGTGGAGGAGGGTGGCCGATAGCTCCAGGCGGGAGAAGATAATGGATAGGCTCTCACCTCTCTCTACTTTCTCTTCAAGCCACCTACCGTGCTCTGGAGTTGGGCTGTTCTGTTCGGTTGGTGTGCTTACTAGATTGATAGCCGGTAGGGTTAGTGTATGGACGGTTGTCTGTAGGCTGCTGGCACTCTCTTCTGCTGGTGTGGAGATAGTCGCTATAGTATTGGGTGTAACCTGACCAGGCATATCTTCTGGTATCGAGCTAAATAGCTGGATAGCAGCAAAGAGCAGGACGACAGCACCGCCGGCCATAGCGGTGAGATGGAGCCAATCTTTTCGGCTACTTGTCTGGATAAACTTACCGATCGAAGCTATCTGCGGTTGGATTTGAAGGCTGCTGTTTCTGTAGAGCCTGCGTACAGTATCTATAGGTGCCAACTTTGTAACCCTGTTTTGTTTGAATAGATCGGTTATGGTGGTTGGGATTGGTTTTTTGAGCCTAAAGCGCCGAAAAAACCGCCTTATGGTAGTTATCCAGGGCAGACTTTTTATCATCTTTCGTCTGAGTAGTCTGTCGATCTCTGGTTGTGGTTTGAAGTCAATCAAAGTGATCTACCGTAGCTACCTTTGGCCAATTTCTTTAATTATGACTGAAAAGTTCTCAATATCCCACCATATTTTGCCCTATATCTAGAGCTATACCCACGCTGTATAGAGTTGCCAAGATCTTCGGTTGCCATGTTTTTTACATTGATGAAGGCATTAGAGCGCCTATTTGTAGTGCTTCGGTTCGGGGTGTGTTGTTGCCGCAGCGCTGTGATACGGCTGCTTACTGGTTTTGTTATGTCATAGATACCTCTGTCGGTCGTACTGGAGCCGCCAATTCCACGATTTCAGTGGTACCACCCGGAATGGGCAAGCAGGTTGGTGGTTATTTGTTCTGCTGTTTAGTACATTATGCAATCTTGTATATATTAGGTAGTGTTTTTTTGGTTGGCATATTGCGATAGGGGAGTGGGTTATGATGGCAGTGACAGAGGCTCTAGAGGTTATCCGGCGGGGGGCAGATGAGATCCTGTTGGAGGAGGGTCTGGTAAAAAAACTGGATCGGGGTAAGCCGCTGCGGATTAAGGCTGGGTTTGACCCCACCGCTCCAGATCTGCATTTAGGCCATACGGTGCTGATCAATAAACTACGGCAGTTTCAGGATTTGGGGCATGAGGTGCTGTTTTTGATTGGTGATTTTACCGCCATGATTGGCGATCCCACCGGCAAGAGTATAACTCGGCCAGCGCTCACCCACGAAGAGGTTGTGGCCAATGCTGAGACCTACCAGCAGCAGATATTCAAAATTCTGGATGTCGATAAGACCACAGTTATGTTCAACTCCACCTGGATGGGGAAGATGGATGCTGCCGGTATGGTGCAGCTGGCAGCCCGGCATACAGTTGCACGGATGTTGGAGCGGGACGATTTCAACAAACGCTACAAAGGCGGCCAATCTATTGCAATCCATGAGTTTCTCTACCCGCTGGTTCAGGGGTATGACTCGGTAGAGATGCGGGCCGATGTGGAGCTGGGTGGTACCGACCAGAAGTTCAACCTGCTGGTGGGAAGGCAGCTGCAGGAGGCCTATGGCCAGGAGCCACAGGTGGTGCTTACTATGCCGCTGCTGGAGGGGTTGGATGGGGTGCAGAAGATGTCCAAATCACTGGGTAACTATATAGGTATAGAGGATCGGCCGGATGATATGTTCGGTAAATTGATGTCGATATCGGATGATCTTATGTGGCGCTATTTTGAGCTACTTAGCTTTATGCCTATGGCGGCGGTCAAAGCGCTGCAAGTAGAGGTTGAGGGGGGGCGTAACCCCAGAGATGTAAAGGTCATGCTGGCG
>CBFDBF010000196.1:0-3812 GCA_965602975.1 uncultured Gammaproteobacteria bacterium
GGAGCATCTCGTTGTCGGAATTGCCCCGCCAGTAGGCTCCAGCCAACTTCATCAGCTTAAACGACTTCAGATGGCCAGTAGAGGGGACATGGGGGCCGCGACAGAGGTCGGTAAAATCACCCTGTTTATATAGTGATAGTGTCTGATCAGACGGTATATCCTCAATAATCTCCGCCTTATACTCCTCCCCCAGACCACGAAAAAAAGTGACCGCATCATCCCTGCTCATCACCAATCGTTCCAGCGGAACATTCGCCTTAACCAGCTCCTTCATCTTTTTCTCTATCGCCATAAGATCTTCTGGAGTAAAGGGGCGTTCGTAAGAGAAGTCGTAATAGAAGCCATCCTCAATGGTAGGACCTATGGTCACTTGAGCCTGCGGGAACAACTCCTTAACCGCCTGCGCCATCAGATGCGCCGTAGAGTGGCGGATGATATCCAGCCCCTCGGCATCACGACTGGTGATGATGGACAAATCCGCATCCTGCTCAATCAGATGTGCGGCGTCTACCAACACCCCATCCACACGCCCAGCTAAAGCAGCCTTGGCCAGGCCTGAGCCTATATCGGCTGCAACATCATATACAGATATGGGATGATCAAAACTGCGTTGCGAGCTATCCGGAAGGGTAATAATAGGCATTGTGATAAATCCTGTTCAGTGGTGACCCATACGAGAGGCCACATGAGTAAAAAACCAACTTTATAATATGGTAGGGGCGGGCGGATTCGAACCGCCGACCTCCACGATGTCAACGTGGCGCTCTAACCAACTGAGCTACGCTCCTGTAGAGAGCGCGAATAATACAGGTTTTACCCAGTTTATTGCAAGGCACTAGAGAAATTAAGCGGTAATCCACGGACATAGATCACGCTATCAGCACGTGCCGAATATTTAATCTTGATTCCGTGATCATGGTCACGCACGAACAGCATCAAACACAACTCATATAGGATATTATGCGCGAAGTTGTAAAGCTAACACCATTTAACTGTTTAAAACTTAAGGGAAATATTATGTATAAAAAAGTAACCAACAGTGCTCTTGCAATCATCTTGGGGCTATTTTTATCCAATGTTCAGGCCTACAGTGTGGAGGGCGTAAAATGGGGTGATCCAATGTTAGGCACTGGTGCTACTATCAGTTGGAGTATAATTGACACAGTAGTTGCCTGTGATTCTAGTATTATTTCTTGCGACGAGACTACGGTTACGCCACTCTCTGACTTTATGCCTACAGGCTTTGAAAATGAGATCAGGCGAGCCTTTGATACATGGTCAGCAGCTGCTGATATAACCTTCATCGAAATGGCCGATGGTGGTGGAGCATTTAGTGGCTCTGAGGCCTCCTCCTTTGTTGCTGATATCCGCCTTGGCGGCATGGCAATCGATGGCCCAAGTAATACTCTTGGCTATGCCTACTATCCATACTCCATACTCTATAGTTCTGTCGCTGGAGATATGCTCTTAGATAGTGCTGAGACCTTTAGCATAGGGTCTGGCATCGACATCTTCTCCTTGATCCTACATGAACTTGGGCACTCACTGGGCCTCGGACATAGCGAGGATAGCGATGCAATTATGTACCCTTGGTATGGCTTCGATACCGAGCTACACCCAGATGATATCGCTGGTATACAGCAGATCTACGGTGTATCTGCAGCTACAGTACCACTACCTGCAGCTATATGGCTGATGCTATCCGGCCTTGTACCCCTAATGTTAACTCCTAAATGGCGTACTAGAAAAACAGCCTAAACTATATAATTTAACAGTGAGTACCAGACGATACAGCGGCATCCTGCTTGGATGTGGATTACTTGCAGTGTCCGGTATAGTTGCCGCCTCGTGGATGAGGATGACTAAGCAGCAACTGATAGAGACCTCACCACAAATAGTTACGGCGGTGCTGATCGGGGCAGAGAGGGTCTCCCTCTCTGCCGACACATCACCTTACAGGCTGGGGGTATTAAAGGTATCAAAACAGTACAAAGGCTCACCCCATGAGATCCTCTTCATACATCTACCACTGCAGAGTATGCCAAAAAAAAGCACCTCTATTGACTATCCAATAGGTCAAACTGGAATATGGTTTCTACGTCAGGACAACGCAACTGAGGGGATCTTTTATGCGGACAACCCACAACGGTTATGGCCTCTAGATAGATCGACAGAACTGCTCAAACTTCTGCAGCAGCTATAAAACAGGACTCTCCTGCCCAGATACGCTGTAGTGTCTCCATCTATGAGCCAACTGGTTCAATAGCTACTTCTCCTGCAACAACGCCTTAAGATCGGCAAATGGCTTAGAGGTAGTAGTTGCCTGCTTCTCACCTCCAGTTGCACTACCACCACGGGCGACCTCCTCCTCATAACGAGAGTGTTCGTTATCGTGGCAGTAGAGACACAGCAGCTCCCAGTTACTACCATCCAGGGGGTTGTAATCATGGTTGTGATCTTTGTGGTGAACTGTAAGCTCACGCAGATTCTGCTGGACAAACTCCCGTCTACAGCGGCCGCAGATCCAGGGGAACAGTTTCAATGCCCGCTCACGGTAGCCCTTACCCCGCTCCTCCCGATTGCGTCTCGCTGCAGCAACAGCCTGGTCAAGCCGTTCGTTACTACCCTTTTTTGGCGACATAGGAAGATCTCCTAGAGTATCTACCAAGCAGAATATAGTATAGGTGAGGTGAATATTAGCAGAATCTATGGCAATGTGACGATGAGAGTTTAGAATCTATACATAATAGATAGTAAACGGAGTAACCAGATGATTAAACCCCGTATCAGTCTGCTATTAACGGCAGCTATCATAATGGTAGTAGTGGCCTCCATCTGGTACAACACACGCCCCGATCCGGTAGTGGTAGTGGTTGCAACGGTTGAACGCGGAACGGTAGAACGAACCGTAGCCAACACCAGGGCGGGTACCGTAAAGGCGTGTCGACGGGCGAACCTCTCTCCAGGTATAGGTGGGCAGATTGCCATACTTGACATCAGTGAGGGTGATTATGTGAAATCTGGCACCCTGCTGCTTGAGCTATGGAACAGTGATCTGCAGGCTGAGATCAGACTGAATGAGCGTGAATCTGCGGCCACCTCGGCCAGCGCCCAGGCGACCTGTCTCCAGGCCAAGGTGGCACAACGGGAGGCAGATCGACTGCTCCGGCTACAGGGAAGAGGGGCAGTCTCTGAAGATGCACTGGACAAGGCGGTAACCGAAGCGAAAGCGCGACTGGCCGACTGTGAGTCTGCCAACGCCATGGCATCCGTCTCCGCTGCCCGTACCAGCATTACCCGCGCCCGACTGGAACGAACCCAACTAATTGCTCCATTCGATGGGGTTGTAGCCGAGATCAATGGTGAATTGAATGAGTATGTCACCCCATCACCACCTGGTATTGCCACCCCTCCAGCCATCGATCTGATCGACAACTCCTGCTTCTATGTTGCCGCCCCCATCGATGAGGTGGATGCCCCCGAAATCAGCTTGAACCAACCTGCCCGCGTCACTCTGGATGCCTTCAAAGAGAGAGCTTTTCCTGGAACCGTGCGCCGCATTGCTGCCTATGTCCTGGATCTGGAAAAACAGGCTCGCACCGTAGAGGTGGAGGTGGAGTTTAGTAACCGTGAGGATATCAAGCAGCTACTCGCCGGTTATTCGGCCGATGTGGAGATTATCTTGGAAAAGAGGCTCAACACCATCCGTATCCCGACGGAGGCACTGCTTGAGGATGACATGGTTTTTCTCCTCCTGCCGGACGAAGGTCTACTGGAGAGCCGCAAGATCGAACCAGGCATATCCAACTGGG
>CBFDBF010000197.1:0-3812 GCA_965602975.1 uncultured Gammaproteobacteria bacterium
AGCGTGGATTGAAGCAGGCGGGGCTACCGACCGATGGAGTCCAGGTGGTCGCCACCACCGACCGCGCCGCCGTAGGCGCGATGATCACCATGCCGGAGTATGTCGATGTCATCATTCCGCGTGGCGGCAAGGGGCTGATAGAGCGCATCAGCAACGACGCCAGAGTTCCAGTAATCAAACACCTCGATGGTATCTGCCATATCTACATCGACAGCTATGCCGATATAGAGAAGGCGTTGCAGGTCTCTTTCAACGCCAAGACCCAGCGCTACGGCACCTGCAACACCCTGGAGACCCTGCTGGTGGCGGAGGAGATCGCAGAAACTGTACTGCCGGAGCTGGGCAAGATGTACCAGGAGAAAGGGGTAGAGCTAAGATGCTGCGAAACCGCTCAGCGGCTGATCCCCAACACCACTCCCGCGGTAGAGGAGGATTGGAACAGCGAATACCTGGCACCGATCCTCTCCATCAAAGTGGTCAAGGGGCTGGATGAGGCGATTGATCACATCAACCGCTACAGCTCGCAGCATACCGAATCGATCATCAGTGAAAACTACACCCGCGCCCGCCGCTTCCTGCGCGAAGTGGACTCCAGCTCGGTCATGGTCAACGCCTCCACCCGCTTCGCCGACGGCTTTGAGTATGGCTTGGGGGCTGAGATCGGCATCTCCACCGACAAATTTCACGCCCGTGGCCCTGTGGGGCTGGAGGGACTTACCTCAGTCAAATTTATCGTTCTGGGGGATGGCCATATTCGTGGTTGATATTTTATGATCGGAATCTTCGGCGGCACCTTCGACCCTATCCACTATGGCCACCTGCGCAGCTCGCTGGAGGTGCAGCAGGCGCTGGGACTAAAAGAGGTAAAAATAGTCCCCCTGCGCAACCCGCCCCACCGTGACCACCCGACCACCACCACCCAACAGCGACTCAAAATGATAGAGGCCGCCATTGCAGACGAGCCCAAGCTACAACTCGACACTCGTGAGATCGAAAGAGAGGGAAAATCCTACACGGTAGACACCCTCCGCTCCCTGCGCCAAGAGTTGGGAACAACCCCGCTCTGCCTGATCATCGGCTCCGATGCATTTCGCCACTTTCCCCGCTGGCATCGACCAGACGAGATCATGCGGCTGGCCCACATAATAGTTATGCAGCGCCCAGGTGAGACACATCCAGACCACTATCCAGAGCGTGTCACCAACTCTATCGACAACCTCAAAACCGCCGCCGCTGGCCACATCTGGCAGCAACCGGTAAGCCAGCTGGAGATATCCTCCAGCATGATTCGCGAGCTACTACTACACGGCAAATCCCCCCGCTATCTACTCCCAGAGCCGGTACTGGAGCTCATCCAGAAGCAGGGGCTATACCACTGATAGATCGGACTGCACCATTATGCGCCCACAGATTGACAATTTAGGTTAAAATCTGCACCTCCAAAAAACAGAGCAACCATTAAGCGGTAGATATATGCAATCAGAAGAGCTTAGAGACCTGGTCATCAAAACTCTGGAAGAGATGAAGGCCAGAGATATAGCCGTACTCGATGTACGCGGCAAAACCAGCATCACCGACATCATGGTGATCGCCAGCGGCACCTCCAGCCGCCACGTCAAATCCCTCGCCGAAGCTGCAGCCTTCCAGGCCAAACTGGCTGGAGAGACACCACTCGGCAGCGAAGGGGTACAGGATGGTGAGTGGGCACTGGTCGATCTCAACGGCGTAGTACTACACGTAATGCAGGCTAAAGTGCGGGAGTTCTACCAACTAGAGCGGCTCTGGGGTATAGATTTTGACCAGCCACCGCAAGAGGATAGCGAACTGGCATAAGGTGTCACCCCATGGATCGCTTTGATCGCATCTTTCAGCTCCACCAACTACTTAGCAGCGCACGCCTGCCGGTCTCCCGGCAACGTATTGAACAAGAGCTAGAGTGCTCCCGCTCTACCGCCAAGCGCATCATCGAATCGATGTGCAACCACCTCAACGCCCCCATCGAGTATGACCGCAAGCGCAATGGCTACTACTACAACCGCGCCCAAAGCGAGATGTTTGAACTACCCGGTATCTGGTTCAACGCCTCTGAACTCCACGCCCTGCTCAGCGTCCAGCAACTACTGGCCAACATCCAGCCCGGTCTGCTGGAGCGCCAACTGGCTCCCCTGCAGGGACGAATCGAAAAGCTGCTCCAGACACAACATACAGGCAGCAGCGAGATCAGCCGCCGCATCCGCATACTAAAAATGGCGGCACGCCCCACAGGAGAGCACTTTAAGACCGTGGCCGGCGCAGTCGCCCAGCGTCAGCGGCTACAGATCAACTACTACAGCCGTAGCAGTGACACCTCAACCGAGCGGGAGCTATCCCCGCAGCGGTTAGTGCACTACCGGGATAACTGGTACCTGGACGCACAGTGCCACCTGCGCAATAGTTTGCGTACCTTCTCGCTGGACGCCATCAACTCCGCTACCTCGCTGGATAAATCCGCCATCAACACCCCGGATGACGAACTGGACAGCTACTACGCATCCGCCTACGGCATCTTTGCTGGTAAACCAGACAAAACCGCCCTGCTCCAATTTAACGCAGAGCAAGCACGCTGGGTGGCAGGTGAACGCTGGCACCCACAACAACAGGGCGAGTGGCAGACAGATGGCAGCTACCAACTACAACTCCCCTACTCCGACCCACGCGAATTGATCATGGATATCTTAAAATATGGACCAAATGTAGAGGTTTTAGAGCCACTAGAACTGCGCCAACAGATTGCCAGCCTGCACCAGCAAGCTGCCGACCTGTATAAAGCGACGGGATAAACCACCTACTACTATACTCCCCACCCCTGCCATCCCTGCACCTCCCTCGTTATCCCGGCGAAGGCCGGAATCCAATCTACAGAGCGCAATGGCACCAACTCTTCTACAAAACTTCCGCACAAGCTCACGTTTTGAATCACCACTTCATATATACTCAATAAGTGATTGACAAACAGAATAGGGGGCAGGAGATATGAAAATCATAAAATAACAGTAACTTTAATAATGATATGTTTCTCAAGACTTAAACCTATGTTTTAAATAGCTTACTGGCTCTCGGATCAAACCAAGGATAACGGAATATAGTTAATACAGTAGCAATTATGGAACAACTAACCGACCTAAAAGCGATACTACATTCCAAACGAGCCAATATCTATTACCTCGATAAATGCCGTGTTATGCAAAAGGGCGGACGTGTACTCTACCTCACGGAAGAGCAAACCGAAAAACAATACTGGAATATCCCCATCGCCAATACTACCTGTATTCTGCTTGGTACAGGCACATCCATAACCCAAGCAGCGGTAAGAATGCTAGCACAGGCTGGGGTTCTAATAGGATTTAGTGGCAGTGGAGGTACGCCATGAATAGCCGCCAACGAAGTAGAGTGGCTCTCCACAAAGCGAATACCGCCCCACCGAATACATACAAAACTGGATCTCATTCTGGTTTGATGAATCCAAACGTCTCCAGGCAGCAAAGCACATACAACGATTAAGACTCGATTATATGGAGCATGTTTGGAGTAAAGACAAAGATCTAAAAGCAGAAGGATTTAGTACCAATGATGAGAATATCAAGCAAGCCATTAAACGATTCTCATCCGAAATAGATCAAAGCACGGATGTTACCAAACTACTATTAATTGAAGCCCAACTCACCAAAAGCTTATACAAAATAGCTGCCAATAACACTAAAATAAAAGACTTTGTAAGGAATCACGAAAATGTAGATGATGCCAACGCTTTTTTAAGCCACGGCAACTATCTG
>CBFDBF010000198.1:0-3806 GCA_965602975.1 uncultured Gammaproteobacteria bacterium
TCATTCTCCTTTATTTTGATACGTGCCTTAACCTTCTTATCTTTGGAGACTGCTGAAAGAATTTCTGAGGTAGTGCTGCCACTAGAATCAAGCTGCTGCTTAAACTCCTCTATTTGGGCAATACTTTTTCCCAGAAGGTTGACTGTTAGGCTGTTTTGCCTGAATTCTAGATTCTTAAGCTCTATAGTACTATTTTTCTCCTTTATCTCACCTAATCTCAGTAACATTGCCAGCAGCTTATCCCCTCCTTTGCCATGAGCACGTCTGCGCTGGTCAAGTTTTTGTTTGGCCTGCTCTACTAGGCGTGATTGCACCAACCTCTTTACATCTGGAAAAGCCTCACGGAATAACGTTTCACTTTTTTGTGCTATAGCCTTTAGTTCGCTCTGTATAGATATAACAAGTGCCAATAGGGACATTGCTGCCGCTACCCACCAGCTTTGCTCTGATGATTGGGTTGAGTCTGGCCCATTAAACCCTGTAAGAAGATTTATTGCAGGCTGCTTTAACTCTGTTCCAGTTAACAGCTTAAGGTCTGAATATGCATGTTCAGCGCTTATATGATCACCAATCACCTCCAACAATGGCTGTATCTCGGATAGCTTTTCTTGTTCCCCCCATAACCGGATGTTAGTATAGTGATGGGCATCTATATCACTCTTCAGCGATGCCATAAAGGCAGGTAACTGAGTAAATGAACACTCAAATCCAGATGTCTTACCAGTACGAACAACAGTACTGTCACCTCGAATAAGGATAGCTAATTCACCATCATCCCAAGGTAACAAAAGCGGCTCTGCGATAGCTTTAATAGGGCATAGTTCAACAGCATCAAGAGTCTGCAACAACTCCATCAAAAAACTCTTGGCAACTGCAATAACCGGGATCTTTCCATCTGCTTGCCGCTTGCCACTGGCACAATGCACCAACTCTATATCTTCTGCTAGCTGCTCTTCTAAAGCATATGGTATAGCACTGGCAACCACTCGGTTGCTCCCATCAGGAACATCGACTTTAGTAATTAGTAACGAGCGTCCAGCAACCAACAAAATCACTTTTTTACCTTTTGCACACGATGCTAGAGAATCCAAATCACCTGATAATTTCTCTCCAGTATACTGATACTCTTGATCCAGAGATATCCAGCTCCAACTGCTGAAATCATCTACATCATATTGCACTAGTAACAGATTACTGCTCATCAAAAAAACCTCTTTTAGTTCGTTGAACTACTATTATATTATCCACATTTTCCCTAAACAAAATTGATCTATATCTCAAATTTAAATAACCTATCTGTACCCCACTATCGGCAACAAAATATTGGCTAGATACGGCCAATCCGTCCGCTTTAATTTTCCTACCTGCCAGAGCTTCATGTTTTAGGAACGATTCGGCATCAGCAAATGGTTGCTCATCTCTAGCGTTTATAATAGCCTCTGCATCCTGTTGCGTAATATCTTTACCTAAACTTCTTAGAATCGGCTCAGAGGCAGTATTTACGTTAATATTTACTCCCATAGGCAGCGCTGACAGATATGGCTCGATTGTTCTAAAAATCTCATTGGTAAATCCATGAACCAACCTCAACTCACTTATATCAGTCATGGCTCGGTTAGCTGGACGATAGGCTGGGATTTTACCTGTATAATGATTCTCTTCAGCACCACTTGGATAGTGTATTTTACTATCCTCATCTAACCAATCTAGTAGAGGATCGATTAACTCCTGCGGCACATTCAATATACTAAATAGTCTACGTAATCTTGCTAGGCTGATCTGACCAATATTTCCAGGTGAAAGTAAATTGTTGACATTAAACTTCCCCTGATAGTCAGAGATGGCAGCGGTAATCTGCCCTTCCTCAATCATAGTTAGCTCTATGGAGTTATGCCAGTTATCGTGCTCACTATCGATACTGTTTTGCTTACCATCTTTATATAGCTGTCCACGAGCCCACGCATCTACTGCATGAGCATATAGCCAACTCTGCTCCATACGCTGTATATTATGGGTTTTTCGTATATCAATTCGCTGTCGTTTGATCATGGACACACTAATAATAGAGACGATACTAACCACTAGTAGAGTAGTCAAAAGTGCAATTCCACGAGAATGGTAACTGAGAGATGGCATTATAAGCCCACAACAAACAATCTGGAGACTGCGCCAAATTTTTTGGTTTTTATAGTGACTTCTACCGCCTTAGGCAGCATATTTACACCTGTTTTTGACTCAGGAGGCCAGTAATTATGCCAATCATCTGACTTATCATACCCCATAAAGCGAAGTTCAACTCCCTGCACATCACTCATTAAATGCAAAAGACTATACTCACTGCCCTGCACACGATCCAAAACTGACCATACTCTGCGCTTCAGAGATCCTTCACTCAACTGATACTCCACCCTCCGCAGATCAGAGCCTCCCCTTATTACGCCATTAACCCCACCCCTTGTAAGATACAGCAGTTCATCATCGTTGCCACCAGATAGCGCCTCTTCCTGTGACCCAAATTCATCTCTAATGCTACGCGTGGTTAGTTGCTCAATATCTTGCTGCATGAAGAGAAATGCACGCTGCATAGCGGTCAGTTCGTTAGCCGACTGTTCAAGTCGCTGGCTACCATCCAGCATAAGTTGAAGACCACCATAGGCTAGAGCCGCCATGATAGAGAATATGGAGATGGCAATTAGTAGCTCCAGCAGAGTAAACCCTTTTAGCTTACTCACTCTTCACCCACAAATAGCCGATAGTTCTAGCTAATACCGATGAATACTCCTCTCTGCTTACGGTAATAATGATGCGGTAAACAGAAGGGTCATCGGTCTTAATCATCTGTTGTTGCCAATCCCACTCCCTGTTAGCCATCTGCTCAACACCACTGCTGCTCTCAACAACGGTCTTAATGTTCTCATTAAGTTGCATACGGGCAATTTGGTTCAATGCTACCCATTGAGCTATAGTGCGCTCCTCTATTGCACTCTGATTTTGTGCTCCATCACTAATGCTTTTTACTAGCCCGCCCATAGTGATGGTTAGAATAAAAAGAGCTACAATCACCTCAAGCAGAGTAAATCCATGTTGCCTTGAACCACACATAAGTTCACTTTCCATCCATAGATTATATGGGGTATAAGTTTGGCCTCTATCTTATCATCCTGCTGTCCATTACTCTTTACATCCACCTTCTGAAAAGAGACCTCCCTGCTTCCAAGTAGTGGCTCAATTTTCCACTCTGGAGGCAGCTCTTGCGGCTGTAGAGCTTCGATATCATTCAGCTCCTGCCACTCTGTCTGACCTGCTAGTAAAAATTGATACCGCTTCTCATCCAATTGCACACCGATAGGACGTCCCTGAATAACCGCTTCACTGCCTGCTAAAGTCAACCGGTGGCGAAATCTCTGCAGCTCTTCAAAAATCTCCCTGTTATCACCTCGTGAATGGATGCTTAATACCGCAAAACCGCTAACCAAACCTATCAAAAACACCACAACAAGAAGTTCTATCAAAGTAAAACCTGAAGCCAACCATTCCCTACTACATCTTTGCAGTCTCACTCCAGATCCCAGTTCCCAATATCGGTATTTGGTATAGTGCCACCGGCAACACCATCTGCCCCTAGAGAAAACAGATCAAATTCACCATGGCTGCCAGGCTGCATATAATTGTATGGCCTACCCCAAGGGTCTTTGGGCAGACGCTTCACATACCCCCCATCTTTCCATTTTGCCCCTTCAGAGAGGCTGCCAGGGCGTGTCACCAGTGCTTCTAGACCATCATCTGTGGCTGGGTAGGTGTAATTG
>CBFDBF010000199.1:0-3806 GCA_965602975.1 uncultured Gammaproteobacteria bacterium
CCGTAGCCATGACCGTCTAGTGGTGATGGATATCCGCTCGGCTGAGCTGACCAAATATGCTGCTAATGGGATGTTGGCAACTCGCATAACCTTCATGAATGAGTTGGCCAATATCGCCGAACGGGTAGGGGCTGATATAGAGCGTGTACGGGTTGGTATCGGCTCTGACCCCCGTATCGGTTATCAGTTTATCTATCCTGGGATCGGTTATGGCGGCTCCTGTTTTCCCAAGGATGTAAAGGCGCTGGAGCATCTGGCGCAACAGCACGGCTATTCGGCCAGTATTCTGCAGGCGGTAGATGCGGTGAACGCAAGACAGAAGCAGACGCTATTCCATAAGATAGAGCGCCACTACGGTGGTGAGCTGAAGGGCAAGAGCTTTGCTCTCTGGGGGTTGGCTTTTAAGCCCAATACCGATGATATGCGGGAGGCTCCTAGCCGGGTTTTGATGGAGGCACTCTGGGCTGCTGGCGCCAAGGTTCGTGCCTATGATCCAGAGGCAACAGAGGAGGCGCAGCGTATCTTTGGTGAGCGCGATGATCTACTGCTGTGTGAGCACCCGGAAGAGGCGTTGGAGGGGGCGGATGCCCTCGCTATTGTCACTGAGTGGAAGATGTTTCGTAGCCCCGATTTTGCCAAGATCAAGGAGACCTTGCGTGATCCCGTGATCTTTGATGGCAGGAATATCTATGACCCTCTATTCCTCGCCAGCAACGGTTTTACCTACTATGCGGTTGGTCGTGGTGACAGCCTGCATGAGCATAAATAAGCCCTATGCAGCGTGCCAGAGCAGACATTGCCATCCTGGGCGGAGGTGTTGCCGGACTCTGGTTGTTGGCGCGTCTGCGTAGTGTTGGCTATTCTGTTGTTCTACTAGAGAGCAGGCAGCTTGGAGGCATTCAGACCAGCGCCTCACAGGGGATAATCCACGGTGGTACCAAATACGCTCTTAGCGGTAATCTGAGCGAGTCTGCGCATGCTATCGGTGCTATGCCAGATGTATGGCGGCAGTGTCTACAGGGTGTTGGTGAGTTGGACCTCACTGCTGTCAGGCTGCTCTCTACCCACCAATATCTCTGGTCTAGCGATAACCTCATATCCAGGATGACCGGTTTCTTCGCCAGCAAGGCGATGCGTAGCCGTATGGTGGCGGTGCAGGGGTCAGAGCGGCCACAACTCTTTCAACACCCCTTATTCCACGGCACTCTCTACCGACTGGAGGAGCCGGTGGTGGATATCGCCTCGCTGACGGCAGAGCTGGTGCGGCAGTATGGAGAGTTCTGTTACCAGATCTCTCCTGCACAGACCGAGATAGTATCTGGCTCAGATGAGAGCACCATCACCCTGGATGGAGGGATAGAGTTACAAGTCCGACAGCTGGTTCTAGCCGCAGGTGCGGGCAATGGGGAGCTGCTGGCGCAACTGGGGAGATCCGATCCGAAGATGCAGCTACGCCCTCTGCACATGGTGATTGCTCAGGGTGCACTGCCCCAGCTCTATGCCCACTGTCTTGGTAGCGGAACCACCCCGCGATTGACCATCACCAGCTACCCGTTGGCAGAGAACAAAACCGTCTGGAATATCGGTGGCCAGCTGGCCGAGAGTGGGGTGGAGCGCAGTGCCGAGGAGCAGATTGCAGTAGCACAACATGAGCTGCGGCAGATACTGCCGTGGCTCGACTACTCCGCTGTATCCTGGAACACTCTGCGGGTAGATCGTGCCGAGCCTAAAACGGTTGGTGGGCGTCGTCCAGATAGCTGTTTTGTCCAGAGTCAACGCGGTGTGATCACCATCTGGCCGACTAAGCTGGCCTTCGCACCAAGGGTGGCGGATGAGGTTATATCGGCATTACAGAGTGTTGGGATAGAGCCAGGAGAGTTGGATGTCGGCGGGCTGTCTGGTCTCAAACGGCCAGCGCTGGCCAGGATGCCGTGGGAGAGTGTCGAGTGTTAAAGTTGAGACCGCTTGGTGACACCGGTATTGAGGTCAGCCCACTCGGTCTGGGTACGGTCAAGTTTGGCCGCAATCAGCAGGTAAAATACCCCCGTCCGTTCGATCTGCCGGATGATCGAACAGTGGAGAATATTCTCTCTCTGGCACAGGATCTGGGGATCAATCTGATCGATACCGCCCCCGCTTATGGTAGTAGTCAGGAGCGGCTAGGGCGGCTCCTTCCCGGTCCCAGAGAGCAGTGGGTCATCGTCTCCAAGGTGGGCGAGTTTTTTGCCCACGGAGAGTCCAGGTTCGATTTCTCTTTTGCCACTACCAAGCGAGTAGTGGAGGATAGCCTGCGGACATTGGGGACAGACTATCTGGATGTGGTGCTGATCCACTCTGATGGTGATGATCTGCGCATTCTTGAGCAGGAGGGGGCGGCCGATGCCTTGCGGGAACTTAAACAGCGAGGTCTGATTCGCGCTCACGGTATGTCGAGTAAGACATTGGAGGGTGGGCTGCGGGTTATCGCAGAGTTGGATGTAGTGATGGCGGCCTGCAATCCAGAGTACCGAGATGAGCTGCCGCTATTGGCGGTGGCGGCGGAGCAGGGTCGAGGGGTTTTGATTAAAAAGGGGTTGCAGAGCGGTCATATGTCGGATGTAGAGGAGGCGATGCGGTTTATCTTCTCCCAGCCAGGGGTTGGCAGTATGATTGTAGGAACCATCAATCCACAGCATCTGGCAGATAATGTTAAACTGCTGGCCCATATACTGGAGGGGAGAGGTCACTGTAGCGGATGAGATATGCACAACTTCTAAAAAAGAGTCTGGAGGAGTCGATTCAGGCGAAGCAGCTCTTTCTGCAGCAGGAGCAGGAGCTGGCCAACTTTGATGCGGCAGTAGCGGCAGTGGTGCAGGCGTATCGCAGTGGTGGCCGTCTCTATATCGCCGGAAATGGTGGCTCGGCGGCGGATGCTCAGCATCTTGCAGCGGAGTTTGTCTGTCGATTGGCTCGGGATCGTGATCCGCTGCCAGCCGAGGCGATGACGGTGGATAGCTCTCTTCTAACCGCCATAGGCAATGACTACGGTTTTGCCGATATCTTTCAGCGTCAGGTGGCCGGCAAGATGCGGGCAGGAGATCTGTTTCTTGGGATCTCCACCTCTGGTAACTCAGAGAATATCTGTCGCGCCTTTGAGCAGTGTCACCGGATGAGTATCACCTCAATACTTTTTACCGGAGCCGATGGGGGCAGGGCGGCAACACTTGCCGACCACAGCATCAAGGCAAGCGGTCGGGTGGCCGGGGTTATTCAGGAGCAGCATATCGTATTTGCCCATGCGCTCTGTGCCGCGGTGGAAGACGAACTGCTCCCTTCCGGCGAATAAAAAAATTTAGGGTGGGGAGTTTAATTGAATATGCTGCTGTTTTTTATACTCCCCATCTCTATCTCCCCCACTAGTGGGGGAGAGGCGTTGTCCTCCTCCTGTTTGTGGGGAGTCTAACTAGATATGCGGCGGCTTCTCTACACCCTGGCGCTCTACTTGGCACTGCCAGTGGTGTTGTTGCGGCTGCTCTGGCGGAGTCGGTTAGCTCCAGGCTATCGTCAACGTTGGGGTGAACGCTTCGGTTATTTTTCCTCCTTAAATATCCAGGACAGCATCTGGATTCATGCCGTTTCGGTGGGAGAGGTGCAGGCGGTAGAGCCGCTGGTACGGCGGCTGATAGCGCACCATCCAGACATTCCGATTGTAATCACCACCAGTACCCCGACCGGCTCTGATCGGGTGCGCAAGCTGTTTCATGATGCAGTCCATCACTGCTATTTTCCCTATGATCTGCCCTTTGCGATAAAAGGCTTTCTGCGTC
>CBFDBF010000200.1:0-3795 GCA_965602975.1 uncultured Gammaproteobacteria bacterium
AGGCAAGGGCCTCTTGCTGCCAGCACCAGTTCTCCAGAAATTGGGAGGGGAGCTCCACCGCATCCCATGCCACACCGCTTATCCCGGAGACGGCAGGGTAGTCGATACGGGTTAGCATATGGTGGAGACCGTGGCCAAACTCATGAAACAGGGTGAGCACCTCTTCGTGGGTGAAGAGTGCCGGTTTATCCCCGACCGGAGGTGAGAAGTTGCAGTTGAGATAGGCGACCGGAATCTGTGTATGCTCAGAAGTAACCATGCGCGAGATGCACTCATCCATCCAGGCTCCGCCCCGCTTGTGTGGGCGGGCGTATATATCCAGATAGAACTGGCCGCGTAGCTCTCCAGACCGGTCCAGGATCTCAAAAAAGCGGACTGTCGGGTGCCAGCTATCCACCCCTTCAACCTCTTTTATCTCTATGCCGAATAGCCGCTGGACGGTGGCAAACATGCCAGGAATAACGCGGGTCTCCGGGAAGTATGGTTTTAGCTCCTCCTGGGTGATGGCATAGCGCTGCTGCCGTAGCTTTTCGGAGTAGTAGCCTATATCCCACGCCTCCAGCTGTGGTGTGGCGTGCTCGGTTGCGGCAAACTCCTGTAGCTCGGCCAGCTCCTGGAGTGCCTGCGGGTGTGTGCGTTCGGCTAGATCTAGCAGAAACTCCATAACTGCACTGCTGGAGGGGGCCATTTTTTTGGCTAGCGAGCGTTCGGCATAGTTATCAAATCCCAGTATCTGCGCCGCCTCATGTCGCAGTTGTAGTAGCTGTTCCATCACCTCGCTATTGTCCCACTGGTTGGCGTGGGGGCCATTCTCAGAGGCGCGGGTGACAAAGGCCGTATATACCTCCCGGCGCAACTCTCGACTGTCACAGTAGGTCATAACCGGCATATAGGAGGGGAACTCCAGGGTTAACAGCCACCCATCCAGCTCTTGCTGCTCGGCGGTCTGGCGGGCCAGATCTAGAGCCGATTGTGGCACTCCAGATAGCTCTGCATCATCCTTGATAAGCTTGCTCCAGGCGTTGGTGGCATCCAGCAGGTTCTCCTCAAACTTGCTGGTCAGACTGGATAGCTCCTGGTCGATCTCTTTGTAACGCTCTTTTTTCTCTATCGGTAGATCTACCCCCGACAGGTGGAAGTCTAGGAGGGCATTTTTGAGTGATCTCTGCTGCGCCTCATCCAGTTCATCACTGTTTGTGGCAACCTCCTGGTAGGCCTTGAATAGCTGCTCATTCTGGCCCATCTCGGTGCCATATTCACTCAACTTGGGGAGGCAGGCGTTGTAGGCCAGCCGCAGCTCTTCGCTATTGACTACGGCATTCATGTGGCTGACCGGTGACCAGCTGCGAGCAAGACGGTCGGCGGCAATCTCTAGTGGCTCTATCAGGCTATCCCAGCTATATGGTGACCCACCTGCCAGTAGCTTGGCGGTCAATGTTCGGTTATCCGCCAGAATTTGGTCAATGGCAGGCTCCACATGTTCTGGCTTGATCTGGGAGAATGGAGGTAGTCCGGTGAAATGGAGTAGGGGGTTATTCATTCTTGCGCTGTCTCTCTATGTATATATGCAAGTGGCTATTTTGCCATGTTTTGACCGTGGGTTAATAGTGGCTGTTCCCTATAGGGCATATATATCAATTTATATTTGGTCTCTATGCTGAAACAGAATTAAGAAAGGCATTCCAAAATAGTGATAACTGCGTCACAAAAACAGGAAAATACAATCAAGTAAAAATGCTTTAGGGTTATTATCAGACTTCAATTGAACTCATGCAGTTCATTTTGAGTTGAGTTACAGATGAAGACAGGGAATATGAGTCGATCACACATAGTTAAAACCAATCCCCCTATACGACTGCTGAATTTGGCTATGGTGACCTGTGCGCTGTTGTTGGCCTCTGCCCATGAGGTTATGGCACTGACCGATCTGGAGCGTGCAGCCCAGCAGGCCGAGCAGATTCAGCGTGATAGATCTGCTGCTGAACAGCGGCAGCTACTGGATAGTGACCAGTTACAGCGCCAGGCTCCTGATGGGCTATCGGTCACGGTGCCAGAGTTGACAGATAGCCTGGATGGTGAAGCCTGTATTCAGGTCGACACCATATCTGCCAGTGGTATCACTCTGTTTGAACCGACCACCATTGATGAGCTACTACACCCCTTCGCCGGGCGTTGTCTGGGGCTCTCTCATCTAAATAACATCCTGAAGCAGTTAACTTTTTTATATGTTGAAGCAGGTTACATCACTTCGCGTGCTTATCTGCCAGAGCAGGATATTGCGGACGGCTCCTTGGAAATCATAGTCCTTGAAGGCAATCTTGCAGGGATAGTGATGAACGAGCAGCCAGGGGAGTATCAGTGGCAGTTGGCAACTGCCTTTCCCAACATGCAGGGTAAACCTGTAAATCTGCGTGATATTGAACAGGGTCTGGATCAGATCAATCGGCTGCAAGCAAATAGTGCTACAGTTGAGCTGCGGGCGGGTGAAGAGCCGGGAGATTCTCTGCTCGCTGTTGCCAGAGAGCAGGATAAGCTTTGGTACCTCTCTATAGGCATGGATAATCTTGGCTCTACAGCGACCGGTAAGTTTCAGACTCGGTTCAGCCTCTGGTTAGATGATCTGTTGGGGCTGAATGAGCAGTGGAGTTTTAGTTACCTGCACTCTATGGAAGAGAGTCCACTAAATTTTTTTACCCAACCGCAGAGTGATGCCTATACCGCCGGAGTATCACTGCCTTACGGATACTGGACTTTTGGTCTTAACGGCTCCTGGAGCGAATATCAATCTAACATCCCCGGTCTGTTCTCAGACATAGAGACATCCGGTAGCTCACAGTCGATCAACCTTGATATATCCAGAGTTCTACATCGTGACCAGATCTCCAAGACATCGCTTGCCGGTCGTCTTACTTATAAAGAGAACGAAAACTTTATTCTAGGCAGCCGGATTGATATATCCAGCCGTATACTCTCAATCGGTAGTTTAGATCTTACTCACGCACGTCAGTTATATGGTGGACAGCTTGCCGCATCTGCCGGCTACCAGCGCGGGCTGGATCTGTTTGGTGCATTTGACGATAAAACCGCAATGGATGGGTCGCCCAAAGGGCAGTTTAATAAGGCCGTCTTCTCCTTGAGATACTTTCGACCATTCAGGGTTGGCAAGTTCATAGCAACCTATAGTGGTTCACTTTCTGGGCAGTGGTCACCCGATCTGCTGTTTGGTTCAGAGCAGATGTCACTGGGTGGATACTCCACTGTTCGAGGTCTGCGTGAAGCGGTTTTGTTTGGCAATCGAGCCGCCATGACCAGGCATGAGCTGGCACTGCAACTACCGCCATTCAAAAGTGCTGGTTTAACCAAGCGTCTGGGACAGCTTGAAACCTACATAGCAGCAGATTATGGCAAAGTGTTCACAGAGAGCAAATACCAGATAGAGGGTGGCAGTTTAGCAGGAGCCACGCTTGGTCTGCGTGCCAGGGGTGGCAATATCAGTTTTGATCTGTCC
Source organism: uncultured Gammaproteobacteria bacterium (assembly GCA_965602975.1). Taxonomy (GTDB): domain Bacteria; phylum Pseudomonadota; class Gammaproteobacteria; order Chromatiales; family Chromatiaceae; genus CBFDBF01. The sequence goes on from CBFDBF010000200.1 coordinate 3,509, forward strand.
TGGTCAGACATAGTGGCATCCTCCAGTAATTTACAAGATGCGGTATCAGACTCAGGACTGATCTACGCAACAGTAGCGCTATCTTTTTAGTGGTATCAGGGAATAGAATAAGGGGAGTTAAACCATGAACAACCATTCAACCATAATCTCATCCTCCAGCGAAGATGAGCAGACCCCCAACTACCAGCTAAGTTGGCTAAGTCTTGCTGCGCGGCGTTTTATTGCCAGCAGTGTAAGTCTGCTGCTTATCTATCAACCGCTGCTTATTCAGGCGGCGGATCTGCAAG
>CBFDBF010000201.1:0-3776 GCA_965602975.1 uncultured Gammaproteobacteria bacterium
AGCAGCAGCTGCGTCAGGCAGAAGAGTCCACCCAGCAGGGCGAACGGCTGGCCGAGCTACATGGCCAGCTAGAGAGTATCGACGGCTATAGCGCACGCTCCCGAGCCGCCCGTCTACTGCATGGTCTGGGCTTTGGCACAGGTGAAGAGAACCGACCAGTCAACAGCTTCTCTGGTGGCTGGCGGATGCGGCTCAACCTGGCTCACGCCCTGATGTGCCGCTCCGATCTGCTGCTACTGGACGAGCCAACTAACCACCTCGATCTGGACGCCGTGATCTGGCTAGAGGCGTGGCTAAAAGTGTATGCAGGCACCCTGCTACTAATCTCCCATGACCGTGATTTTCTGGATGCCATCACTACCCACATTGCCCATATCGAACACGGCAGCTTCACCCTCTACAGCGGCAACTACTCTGCCTTTGAACATGTCCGTGCCGAACGGCTAGCCCATCAGCAGGCCTCATTTACCAAACAGCAGCAGGAGATTGCCCATATCCGCAGCTACGTAGAGCGGTTTCGAGCCAAAGCAACCAAAGCACGACAGGCCCAGAGTCGCCTCAAGGCGCTGCAACGGATGGAGCTAATCGCCCCGGCGCATGTAGACTCGCCCTTCCAGTTCAGCTTCAAGCCACCCAAACACAACCCCCACCCCCTACTCCGGCTGGAGAGTGCCGCTACCGGCTATGGTGACACCACCATCCTGCAAGGGGTAGAGCTGACGCTGCTGCCGGGAGATCGCATCGGGCTACTAGGACACAACGGGGCGGGTAAATCGACCCTGATAAAGCTACTAGCAGAGAGTCTACCCCTTACCCATGGCCAGCGACACAATGCCCAGGATCTTGCCATCGGCTACTTTGCCCAGCATCAGATGGATCAACTCCACCCTGAACATACCCCGCTAGAGCACCTGCAACAGCTCGACCGCAAGGCTGGCGAACAGGAGTGCCGCAACTATCTTGGCAGCTTCGGCTTCTCCGGTGAACTGATCGACCACCCAACCGCCCCCTTCTCTGGCGGTGAGAAGGCACGGTTAGTGCTGGCGCTACTGATCTACCAGCGCCCTAACCTACTGCTTCTGGATGAACCGACCAACCACCTCGATCTAGAGATGCGCCATAGCCTTAGTCAGGCGCTCCAGGATTTTTCTGGGGCGATGGTGATAGTCTCCCATGATCGCCACCTGCTGCGCACCTGCACTGACCAACTGTTTCTGGTCACCCGTGGCGGCATCGAAGAGTTCAAAGGAGATCTGGACGACTACCCGCGCTGGCTGGCAGAGAGCCGTAACGACAAAGGAAATAGTGAGACACCAAGCGCCTCTACAGATGGTAGTGCAGCAGCCCGCAAAGGGCGTAAACGACAAGAGGCAGAGCAGCGACAAAAACTACAACCACTACGTAAAAAAGCCTCCCGGCTAGAGCAAGAGATATCCAATCTAACTCAAAATCAATCCGAACTAGAACAGCGACTAGCCGATCCTGCAATCTATGATGAGCAGAAAAAAACCAAACTAAAAGAGCTGCTAAAAGAGAAGAGCCAGATTGACACCAAACTCGCCACTACCGAAGAGGCGTGGCTATTAGCGTTAGAAGAGTTAGAGCAGTACAGCAACCAACCATCTTAAGGAGCCTAGATTAATACCGTGTAGCCACTCCCCCACAAGTGGATTCAATAGGGTATGGCAGAATGCCTATGGACACTCTACAATATGGGAAAAAGATTTGGCAGGATAAGTTCGTAAACTGAACTTGACCTGACAATACAGGCTTCCAAAAAACCGGGAACTGTCAGATCAAGTCTGAACCACTACAACTTAATCCTCAGTCTTCTTAAGACTCCTATGTAGCGCTCATATCCCATTCACGCTTTTTTGACGAACTCGGATTTAAGTTGCATCGCGCCAATACCTGAGATTTTACAATCAATATTATGATCACCCTCTACTAGGCGAATACTCTTAACTTTAGTCCCAACTTTCACCACAGAGGATGTACCTTTTACTTTCAAATCCTTTATCACAACAATCGCATCACCATCATTTAGGATTGTTCCATTGGCATCTTTCACGATCACTGTATCGTCTTTTAAGTTTTCTTCAGAGTCGGCCGTCCATTCATGTCCACATTCAGGACAAACCAGCATCGCACCATCTTCGTATGTGTATTCTGAGCTGCACTGAGGACAAGGAGGTAATTCACTCATATATATATCTCATGTTAATTTCTAGTACTACCTATTAAAAAGCAGACGGTTTTTATTGTTCATTTCAGCTATCTCTTGCTTGCCACCATGGGGTAAAACCAAAAACAAACTAACCCCAAAGCAACGGACACCCGCCCAAATATTGCATCTAAACGCCACCTATAGCAACCCGTAAAAACAGCACTGCAACCTATATCAAGGAGCGATATCATGCCAAAACTACAAAAAACCTGATCTCTCTTGGGGCCACCCCCTATCACTAATGCGTCTCTCGCTGTATCAGAAGAGCCTTTCTCTGCGGAGAAAGGATCAATTTTCAGCTAAAAATGGGATGATTGACATGACCCCATTCTATCCCTGTTGGGCAAGAGTGAAATTGGAGGTATGATACACAGTGAGCGGATCTTAATGTAGGTGAATTGTTTAACGATTTTAAGCCTAACCTTATACCGCTCTTTTTTACAGCCTTTTAAAAAAATGAGCTTAAGTACATGCCATTCGGGTTAAACCCCTTTTACTGAAATGAGCCAATAGATAAATGAGAGAAGTCGAAATTTCACGCGAACCGGTTGAGCTGTATAAAATTCTCAAGTTCGAAGGCATGGCCTCCAGTGGCGGTGAAGCCAAGTCGGTTATCGCCGCAGGTCAGGTCTTGGTAAACGGCGCGATTGAAACCAGGAAGCGGAAAAAGATTGTCTCTGACGATATCATAGAGCTTGGGTCAGAAAAGATTCGCATACGGCTTAAACAGGCATGCGACTGAATTTTAGAGGGTGTCAGTATGGGTAATTCACTATTCGACCAGTTGAAAAAGACTGGGCTGGTGGACGAAAAGAGAGCCAAGAAAGACAGATACAAACAGGCCAAGCAACAAAAAGGCAAGAAGGCCAAGCCTATACCTGAAAGCAAGTTGCTGGCCCAGCAGGCTCAAGCTGAAAAGGTTGCGCGGGATAGAGAACTCAATCAGCAACGCAAGCTGGCTGCAGAGCAAGTTGCTATTGCTGCCCAAATTAAACAGCTCATCCAGATGAATCGCATCGAAGATGCCTCTGGAGATATAGTATTTAATTTCACGGATAGAAATAAAGTACAGCGTCTGTATGTAACAAATGATCTACACGCTCAGTTGGTCCGGGGGCGTTTGGCCATCGTTAAGTTGGCAGATGGTTATGAACTTGTGCCGACTGGAGTGGCGGAGAAGATCAAACTGCGCGATCCATCATGCATCATATTATGTAATGCTGCTGAGGCAGATGATATCGATGAGGATGATCCCTATGTAGATTTCCAGGTGCCGGATGATCTGATGTGGTGATGAAAATGGACCGACACCAGCACTTGGCTCCGTAGATGAAAGTTGCAGTAATAGGTGGTGGTGCAGCCGGGTTCTTTGCAGCGATTGCGGTAAAAGAAAACTATCCGGATGCCGAGGCTGTCATCTTCGAAAAATCACAACAGCTTCTGGCGAAGGTCAGGGTATCCGGCGGTGGAAGATGTAATGTCACCAATGGTTGTACCTCTATAAAGGAGCTATCCGCCGCCTATCCTCGCGGCAGCAAGGCACTGAAAA
>CBFDBF010000202.1:0-3755 GCA_965602975.1 uncultured Gammaproteobacteria bacterium
CTTTCTATCAAGCGTCAAATGGTGTAGAGCGGGTGAAGGGGTTGGTGCTGACGATGAAAAATTTCGCCCACCCTGGGGGGCAGAATAAGGCTTTGGAGGATATCAATAAGGCTCTGCTTAACACCATCACAGTGGCAAGTAATGAGTATAAATATGTAGCCGAAGTAGAGACTGATCTGGCTGATATACCACAGGTTAGCTGTATGATAGGGGAGCTAAATCAGGTCTTTCTCAATCTGATAATCAATGCGGCCCATGCTGTAGCTGATGTGGTTGGTAGTGGTGACAAGAAGGGCCTGATTAAGATTGCAACCAGTAGTGATGAGCAGTGGGTAACAATCGAGTTTAATGATAGTGGTTGTGGTATCCCGGAAGAGATCCATGATCAGGTATTCGATCCATTTTTCACCACCAAATATGTAGGCAAGGGGAGTGGACAGGGGTTGGCCATCTCTCATTCGATAATTTGTGATAAACACGCTGGTGAATTGACCTTTGAGAGCAAGCCTGGAAGGGGAACCACCTTTACTATCCGTCTGCCACTGTAGGGTTGGTTCCAATCCGACAGGGTCATCTGGTTGTGGCACTACATTCCGACCCACAAAATCTTCAGACACAGATTGCTTTCAATTGTATAGGCCGCTAAAATGGTGGGCTTGGTCTAGATGGAGTAGCCTGTTATGCGGCAACCACTTGTGGTAGGCAACTGGAAAATGAATGGCTCCCGAGAGAGTATAGACGCTCTACTCTCGGGTATCATGGATGGTATGGCCGATCTGTCTCAGGTAGGGGTGGCGGTATGTGCGCCTTCTGTCTATCTACGGGATCTGCAGGTAAGGCTGGAGGAGACGGTGGTAGGTTGGGGAGGGCAGGATCTATCTGCTCACCAATCAGGGGCTTATACCGGAGAGGTGTCCGCTGCAATGCTAGCTGATTGTGGTTGTAGCTATGTTCTTGTAGGACACTCGGAGCGTCGTGCTTACCATCATGAGAGTAGTGAGTTGGTGGCGGATAAATTTGTGGCAGCACTAGAGGCTGGATTAACCCCTATACTCTGCATTGGAGAGAGCTTGGATCAGCGTGAGCAGGGGGTGACTGAGATGGTTGTTGCCGAGCAGCTAGATGCGGTTATTACTCTGCTTGGGGCAGAGAGTCTGGGGCGTGGGGTGGTGGCTTATGAGCCTGTATGGGCCATTGGGACCGGTAAGACAGCGACTCCGGCACAGGCGCAGGAGGTGCACGCTTTTATTCGTGGGCGTGTTGCTGCCAGTAGTGTAGAGGTGGCAGCAGGGTTACGCATTCTATATGGTGGCAGCATGAAGCCAGAGAATGCCATGGAGTTGATCTCCAAGAGTGATATTGATGGAGGTCTAATTGGTGGGGCTGCCTTGAAGGCGGACGATTTTTTGGCGATCTGCAGGGCTGGAGATCAGGCAGGTGGTGGTTAACTAAGATTAGTGGTGTTTATGTCGTTCCGCCTAGGCTGGGATGATGGATAATCAGTTTATGGGGTAGGTAATGCAATCTATTTTGGTAGTAGTACATCTTTTTGTTGCGGTGGCTCTAGTAGGGTTAGTACTGATACAGCATGGCAAAGGTGCCGATGCTGGTGCTGCCTTTGGTAGTGGTGCATCGGGTACAGTTTTTGGGTCTCGTGGGTCGGGCTCTTTTCTGACCAGAGCGACAGCTATCCTGGCACTGCTTTTTTTCATCACCAGCCTGACTTTGGCTTGGTACGCCATGCAGACATCAGATCGCCCTAGTTTGATGGAGCAGGACGTAGAGCCTACAGCAGCGGTGGAGGAGGCTGTGCCAACTGCTCCGGTATCAGAGGTGCCTGAGGTTATCATGGATGAGCAGAGTAGTGAGGGGGTGGGAGGAGCCGAGGTTCCTGCGGTACCTAAATCAGAATAGGCCGATGTGGTGGAATTGGTAGACACGCTATCTTGAGGGGGTAGTGGCGTAAGCCGTGCCGGTTCAAGTCCGGCCATCGGCACCATTTGTGTCATAATGTACGGCACCATCCGGTTGGGTGGTGCCGTTTTTGTTAGTTTATAGAATGAATATTATATGAGCCTATTAAATTAGCATAACGCATTGAATTTAAAATAAAAATTAAGATAGGACTAGTCTTGACACGGGGTTGTAATCTACTTTAGACTTTAGCTCTGTTGACAGTTGCCATGAAAATAGCTATTCAATAATAAGGGGGGGCAATTATGACGATGTTAGAAAACTATCTGCCCGTCTTGGTCTTCCTGGCTGTAGGCCTTGCTGTTGGCGTAGTTATGGTTGGAATTGGCTTTGTGCTTGGTACTAGCAAACCAGATAGTGAGAAGCTCTCACAGTATGAGTGTGGCTTTGAGCCGTCTGGGGATGCCCGCATGAAGTTCGATGTGCGTTACTATCTAGTAGCTATCCTGTTTATTATCTTTGATCTAGAGATAGCTTTTCTTTTCCCTTGGGCTGTAGCGTTAAAGCAGATCGGCATGGTTGGGTTTATCGCTATGGTGCTATTTCTTGCTATTCTGGTTGTAGGCTTTATCTACGAGTGGAAAAAAGGTGCGCTAGAGTGGGAGTGACCATGCGAGTGGTGAATAGTGGTTGCTTGCAGCTTGGGCGCAAGCGTATACCAGTCTTGAGCGACTCTTTGCAGGCTCTAAGCTGGACTATATTTAGTGCTGATTGGGAGATCTGCGGTGGGTATTGAGGGCATCCTGGAAGAGGGTTTTATCACCACCAGTGCCGATAAGCTCATAAATTGGGCTCGTACCGGTTCTATGTGGCCGATGACTTTCGGTCTCGCCTGCTGTGCTGTTGAGATGATGCACGCCGCTGCTGCCCGTTACGATATGGATCGTTTTGGTATCATATTTCGTCCCAGCCCACGCCAGTCTGATGTGATGATTGTGGCTGGAACCCTTACCAATAAGATGGCTCCTGCTATGCGCAAGGTGTATGACCAGATGGCAGAGCCGCGCTGGGTTATATCCATGGGCTCATGTGCCAATGGTGGTGGCTACTACCACTACTCCTACGCTGTGGTACGTGGCTGTGATCGGGTGGTGCCGGTAGATATCTATGTGCCAGGATGCCCACCTACGGCAGAGGCGCTGCTGTACGGTATTATCCAGCTGCAGGAGAAGATTAAACGGACCAATACTATTGCTCGTCAGGTGGATAGTGATGAGTGAATCCAATATTAAGCCAACCCCCATAGAGCGCCTTGATCTGTTGGTTGAGAACTTAGATGCGCAGTTTACTAAAGTTGGCTGTGAGGTGGTCTGTCGTTATAGTGAAGTTACCATGGTAGTGCCACCGGAGCAGTTGATCGCGGTGGCTACAGAGTTGCGTGATGATGAGCAGTTTCTGTTTGACCAGATTATTGATGTCTGCGGTGTGGACTACTCTATCTATGGTCAGGATGAGTGGAATACTGCAAGTGTCTCGGCGACCGGTTTTGGCCGTGGTGTAGAGAAGATATCGCAGGCGGCTACAGATGAGAAGTTTGCCGCTGTCTACCATCTTCTATCGGTAGCCAATAACCGGCGGCTACGACTGCGGGTGTTGGTCGATAGTGAGTTGCCATCAGTACCATCGGTGGTGGATATCTGGAGCTCTGCCAACTGGTTTGAGCGTGAGGCGTTCGATATGTTTGGCATCCGTTTTGAGGGGCATCCTGATCTGCGGCGTATCTTGACCGATTATGGCTTTATCGGCCACCCATTTCGCAAGGATTTCCCTCTGACTGGTTA